>NZ_JACCCY010000001.1:0-300000 GCF_013409575.1 Macellibacteroides fermentans
TCAACTTCTAAACTCGCTCGTTGATTTGTTCCATATTCGATTCCCCAAAAATCATTGGGTATTTGTCCTTGACTTTCGGAAAGATAAATTTTCCCATAAGGCTGTTCGTCTCCTCCGCTTGTCCAGTAGATTCCATCTTCGGCATCAAGTTTTTGAAAATCTTCTTTTTTAATCATCCAAGGTCCATTAAGAATATTACCACTTTTTGTTTTTACTTCAAAATAATGACGACCTCGAGTTTTGTGAAATAAAATATCTCTACGGAACAAGCCTTTTTTGTCTTCATAACGATATTCATTCTTTGCCTTTTCAGATAATGGTAACTTTCCAACAGATACATTACTACCTGATTTAGCATAACAAGCAATATATTCTTTTACTTTTGCTATGTTTCCAATATTAGATTGATTGTCTGTCCTTCTCCAAGCGATCTGAAATACAAAATTCTCCTCCCCCATAATCTCATCACAAACCTTCCTCAAATTCGCTACTTCATTATCATCAATGGAGATAAATATCACCCCATCCTCTGTCAGCAGGTTGCGTGCCAATTTCAACCGTGGATACATCATATTGAGCCAGTTGGAGTGGTAGCGTCCGTCGCTTTCGGTATTGGTAGATAGTTTCTTGTCCTGCCCCGTTAGCTCGAGGTAGTTTTTCATATTATCCTTGTAGTTGTCTTTATATACAAAGTCTTTTCCTGTATTGTAGGGCGGATCGATGTAAATCATCTTTACACGGCTGTGGTAGCTCTTTTGCAGCAGCTTTAACACCTCCAGGTTGTCGCCTTCAATGTAGAGATTGTCGGTCGTATCCCAATCCACGCTCTCTTCGGGGCAAGGGCGCAGTGTGCCGGTGCTTCGCTTTTGTGCTTCACGGCGTGCGTTGGCTTTGCCGGCCCAATTGAGTGCAAAACGCTCTTCGGCTGTATCAGCATAATTACCCAACAAGTCGTTGAGGGCTTCAAAATCGACCTTTCCCTCTTTGATAACTTCGGGGAAAATCTGTTTGAGTTGTTCCAGATTTTGTGCAACCAAGTCGGCACTTTTGCTCTCGGCTTGCGGTATGTTTGTCTTTTGCATAGCTATATCAATTGATTTTTCAATATTTTTTCTTGTTGTTGTAACTCTTTCAGTTTTGTTGTCAGCTTTAAACGGAGGTTGAATTGCGTTTCCGCTTTTACTTCAGCGGTTATTCGTTTTTGTTCCATGCGGTTGGTATTTAACTGTTCCAGCAAGACACGGTATTGCTCTGTTTTCTGCCTGTCGCTTTCGAGATAGATACCTGCCTCGTCGGAAACTGCCAGCATCAACAGGCGGTTTGCCAAGGCTTCGAATAGTTCTTTCAGTGAATTACAGCGGATGCGTGTTATATCTAACGAAGGCAACCAAGCACGGATAATGCTATCGTCGCCTTCAGGTACAAAGAAACGGGTTATTTGATGTTCTTCCATCACCCGCCTTGTTTTATCCGCCTGATTGATTCGTTTTACGCACCAATTCACACAAAAACTTTCGCCACAATGAATCACTAAAAACATCGGAGCAGGAAAGGCTTTCTGTACCATGGTAGCTACCGGCATCGCTTTAGCCGGATTCTTGATACTTGCTTCGGCAATGGTGATTTGGTCGTAAGCCTGTTCATCATCCATGTATGCAGCCAATCCAATGGTGCGGGTCTGCAATAAACCTTTCATCGTGAGCTTTTCTATCTCTTCACGCAACAATCGTTTTTCCCCGGAAGACAAAGGCGCTTTCTCGGCAAAAAGTTTTTTGCTGATAGGCGTATTGATTAATGCCCCGGACGGTATGTTGAAGTACTCTATCATTATAGGTTGATTTTTCTTATCCTGCCGGTAAGCTCTTCCATCCTCTCGATAATTTTATCGAATGTTTTTTTCTCTTTATCATAAATGAAACTCTCTTTCATGTTTTCGTAATCTTTTCTCCAACTCCCCATCAAGTGGTCGGGAGGACAAATCCGGATCTGAACAGGTTCGTGTGTTGTATAGTCAACATCCTTTATGCTGTTGAACTTTTGACGATGACTGACAACGGCTTTGTATAAGTCCGTATCTTGCAACGCTGATTGAGCGAAAGAGCTATCCATCATCTTTTCCAAATCGTATAAATGTCTTGACATCCTATCCGTGCGTGGATTTTCCTTTTGATACTCCTCGTGCAACAAGAATATTTTTTCCAAAAAGGTACGTTCCGGTAATACGGACTTAAAAAGTGACTTTATTTCGCTATCAATTTCAGGAAACCGGGAATGGATAAGCGTTGCAATTTCTCGATTTTCAAACGGCTCGTCAAGAGACATGGCACTGAACTCAATCTTGACAACCGGAAGGAGGTAATCTATTTTAGTCGGAAGAATACTTTTGTATTTTACTTCTACTAAAGTTACCATATCGCTACTGTTTTTTGTAACAAGCTCAATTTTATAACCTGTTATTCCTTCTGAAGAAAGTATACCATCTAACTCGGGGAGCAACTTCTCTTCTATGTAATGGAAAGCTTCTCGGCGAATTTTTGTTCGTTGCTGATTGGTTTCTTCAGGTAGATCGAAAAACGAACGACTTATAGTCAAATCTATATCTTCACTGAAGCGACTAATCAATCCCCACGCTTTACTGAGGGAAGTTCCGCCCTTGAATTGCAGAAAATCCGCCCACGAAGATTTTGACAATGCTGCCAAAATGGCCGTTACCCACCAATCCTTTTCAATTGCCTGTTCTGCTGAAATTTTTCTGGCCACTGCTGTTTGTTGTAGCAAAACCATTTTTTCATCTTCGCTATAATTCAGCCAAATACTCATTCTGTTACTGTTTTTATGATTGGTAATAGCAATTCTTTCATCCATACCGGCGACAGGTATAAATCGTGCATCATTGTTGCTCGCTCTTCGGCATCACTCTCCGAAAGAAGCTTACTTATTTTGTCCTTTATTTCGTCCGTTACCTGATTTTCTCCAAGTTCTTTTAGTGCAATAATTATCAATGGCAGAAGCTTACCCTTGAATTGAAAGTTTTTCTGAACAACATTTTTGAAAATAATATTTCTTTCGCCAACTTGCACTTTTCGCTTAGCTCCGTTGGTAATATATACGGCGTTCATCGGTACTTGAGTAGAAAAGCCCAAAATATTTAAGGCAGTATCACCGGTTGGCATAATCTGAGCCCTGTCTCGTTCGGCTATTTTGTGGGCAATTTGGTCAATCGTAGGGTGCAGAACACCAAATTGCGTTTTTATGGGATTCATATAGATGCCGGTTGCCACACGAACAATGATGCCTTCATTTTGCAGACGGGATAACGTTCGGGTAACAAGGCTATCATTATTTAAATCTTCAAAATCACGCACAGTGAACAAGTCGCCTTTCTTAAAGCGAGTTACTCGATCTCTAACTTTTTGTGAAATATTCTCTTCCATTATTAAACCCCAATAATATTGTCCGAAATATTCGGTAGATTTCGGACAAAGATAAAGAATTATTTCCGCTTGACAACAACAAATGCCACAATATCAAAATCGCTTTGTGAGGTAACCCCTTCGGCATTGAGCGAAACTAATTCTGTAGAGAAAAACGAAGCAGCACCTACCTCTTGCGATTTACCGATAACGCTCTCAATGGCTAACTGAAAAGCGGACGAATAGGCTTTCATATTGGCATAGTTCTTTGTCTCTCTTTTCAGTTGTTGCGCTAACTCTGCCAGCACTTCCGTTTTGCCCTGACACAGTTTTTTCAGGTAATCCAGACAACGTTTTCCCTGCATATAGCCTAAAACCGTTTCTCCATCTTCGCCCATATACACCAAATAATAGGGAGCCAACAGACTTTGGCCTTTTTGTTGTACAGAGCTACGCATACAGAAAATAGTGCCGGGCGGTATATCTTCATCGTCTATTTCGACCACGGTATGGACGCCCAACGGAATATCCTGCAAATCGGCAAGGTGGTTTTTCTCGTATTCCATAATATCCATTCGGAAATCGTTCATGTTGGTGTCTGTAATGGTTATTCCTCCTTGAATGTCTTCCAAATCGAGTACTGTACTTTGGAGTTGCTCCAACTGTTTACGACGATATTCCAAATCGGTCATTTCGTCGTTTTCGTTCATCTCTATGAGATTCTCCTCTCCGGTAGCGGAAATATCGAGTAAGACCATCTTCCCTTTCACCCGGCTCTCTAAGTTGATATATTCATTCAGCTCCATATTCGGCCAGAAATTGACCAACTGGATTTGTTCATTCTTGGAGCCTAAGCGGTCGATACGACCGAAACGTTGAATGATACGCACCGGATTCCAATGAATATCATAGTTTACCAAATAGTCACAATCTTGCAGGTTTTGTCCTTCCGAAATACAATCGGTGGCAATGAGCAGGTCTATCTCTCTTTTGACATTCGGATAGGTTTTATCACGCTCTTTTGAATAAGGCGAGAAATGAGTAAGCAGTTCGTTCATCTCTTTCCTTTCTATATCAGGGAAGTTTGTTTTATTTGTCCCGCTTCCTTTTATCAAAGCGGTAAATAAGCCATATTCATCCAATATCCATTCTGACAATTCTTGATAAAGATAGGTAGCCGTATCCGCAAAAGCGGTAAAAACAATGACTTTTTTATTGTCTTCGTTGATCGGGTTTTCTATTTTGCGGGCGATGACCTCTTTCAGTCGTGTCAGTTTTTCATCACGAGCAGCCGATATGGTGGCGGCACTCTCCATTAGCTTTGTAAGTGTATCGCGGTCGTATTCTAACTCTTGTCGCCATTTTACCAAATCAATATCTTGAAGTAATACTTTTACCTTGTTGCCAATCAAATAATCACTTTCATCCTCTTCTATATCAACATTATCTATGGTAATGGATTTATCCGACAATTCGGATATATGTTCTATCTTGTATAAATTTTGATTGACTTGCTCTAATAGCGCTTTTACACTCAGATAAAAAGAATAAATGGAACTCTCCATCCGTTTCAGGTAATTCACCCGCATAAGGTCAACTAAGTTCTTTTCCCGGTCGGACTGCGTAAAAACACTTCCCGTACTCAACTGATAGTCATATTTTGCCGCATATTCCGCTTTTTTCTCCTCTTTCAGTGAAGATACGGGCGAGTAATTTGCCAGATTCAGCTTCCGAATAGCATTGTTGATGTTACGTAACGAAGGAAACAGTTGTTCACTGTCGATATCGGTTTTTTCGTTTATCGGTCTCAGACGGGTCGGAAACCTTCCCACATCCGCCGAATCGTAATATTTCACGATATGCTTGCGTGAACGGGCGATAGTAAGCATGTCCAATAGTTTGAAATAACGATTATCCAACCGGTCGAACAACTCGTTTATATTCCGATCCGAATATTTTGCCCAATCGGAAAACTGCCGCTGCGCCAGCTTCATTACGTTGGATATATTATCTATGCCCTCTTCTTCGAATACGCTGTCGTCGCCTTCCGTGATAAACGATATTTGGTTTTTGAGATCATTCATCCGGTTGTTCACCGGTGTCGCCGAAAGCATCAACAGTTTTGTTTTTACACCCTTTTTGATGACTTCATTCATCATTCGGGCATAACGGGTCATTTCGCCTTTAGAGGGATAATTATTCCGGAAATTGTGTGATTCGTCAATGACCACCAAGTCGTAGTTTGCCCAATTGATAGCGGCAAGGTCTATATCGCCCGACTTTCCACGAAGACGGGTTAAGTCGGTGTGACATAATACATCGTAGTTGAAACGGTCGTTGATAAGAATGTTGCGTTTGTCATTCTGTGTATAAACCGTCCAGTTGTCGCGCAATTTTTTGGGACAAAGAACAAGCACCCGGTCGTTTCGCAATTCATAATATTTGATAACGGCAAGTGCCTCAAAGGTTTTACCCAGCCCCACACTATCAGCTATGATACAACCGCCATACTTCTCTATCTTCTCAATGGCTCCCATTACTCCATCTTGCTGAAATTTGTAGAGCTTTTTCCAAATCTCCTTTTCCTTAAAGCCGGTCTTGGATTTAAAGATCTTATCGTCGGCAAAGTCAACGATAGAGTAGTGGAACAGATGGTGCAATATCATGTAATAGACTGAATCGGGAGAATAATCCCTATATCCCTTTTTCAGTTCTTCAATAGCCAATTTTGTGATCTCCTTAGTCAGGGTTGAGTCCGTCCAAGTCTGATCATATATCTGTTTGAGTTGGACAACTTCATTATTCCCGTCTTGTAAAATATGTTGCTGCGGATTTTTAGCGCCGATAAAACCTAAGGTGTCTGCACTGAAATCTGCCATCCCTGAATGAATCACACAACCTTCATTCTCTTTTTCAACAAAAATCAACTTAAATCCAAAAGCATTGGGAACTTTAAGCGCACGGATGCGGCTTCTTTCAAGGATACGGCTGCACTCTTCGGCTGCCGTTCTCAACAGCAGTTGTCTTTTAAGCTCTCCCTCCTCAGTCGCACCCCAAAATGAATTATCCATCGCAATGGAGACTCCATTTGCTTTATTTGTTTGCGGATTGGTCAAAAGTAAAATGTTTAGCCCCTTGACATGTTTCATCTTTTCACGCAAAAGATAAAAAGCATAGATGCTGAACATCCCGGTACTAATAGAGACAATCGTGCTATTGTCTATTCTCTGTGATAATTCATTCTCGACCGTCCGGCCTTGCTTGTTATCTAATATCTTCATGCTTCGGCAGGTATTACTCTTTAGTCGTATTAAATAACACTCTCACATCCACATCCAATGCTTCCGCTATAAGCCCGAACACCTCTACCGAGGGCTGCGCTTTGTTAGAACACCATCGGGATATGGTTGTTTCATTTTTAGCTATTCTCTCCGCAAGCCAGCGATTGGTTTTGCCTTTTTCAGCTAAAACGACCTTAATTCTATTTGTGACTTTTCTCTCTGACATACTTGTCTTATTTAGTCAAACATTTGATGTTATTAGATGCAAATATAGCGTTTTTATTTAAACTAAATCGTATAACATTCAATTTATCATACAATCATAGGACAAGGCTGCATTAGTGCAAGGTGCAAGTATCTATATATAGATAAACTTGCACCTTGCACCAATATTAAGATATTGTGATTCAGAATAGTTGTTGATTCAAAAATAAGTTGTAACTTTGAACCTGAGTTTTATGCAGACAAATTGCGGACAATAGT
Source organism: Macellibacteroides fermentans (assembly GCF_013409575.1). Taxonomy (NCBI): domain Bacteria; kingdom Pseudomonadati; phylum Bacteroidota; class Bacteroidia; order Bacteroidales; family Porphyromonadaceae; genus Macellibacteroides; species Macellibacteroides fermentans. Next base: position 7,178 of record NZ_JACCCY010000001.1, read on the forward strand.
AGCCAGAACTGCCAAAATAAAGAGCAGAAATGGGAACTAACCTAATTTGTACCCCATAGAGATCTTTGAGAAGATAATTCACTGAATATTAACGGTCTGATGTATTAAGTTCATAATCCGTCCGGACCGCTTTCGAAAGAAGCAAAATAAAGTAAAGCTCTGTAATTCAATGATTACAGGGCTTTTTCTTTTTCCTCACTTAGGCAAAAAATAGCAGTTTAGAGCAGTCTTCACGTGGCTTATTCGTGGAGCTTCTTGAAAGCCGTTTTTGCTCCCACAGATTGACTTATTTTACTCTGATTGTCAGTGTTTTGGGTAGTTAGTTTTTGAGCCATCATGGATTAATAAAACATTCTGAGTTAAAATACAAGAAAATGAATAGTTGCCGGCTCAAACTGCCGTATATACCTAAACAAGGTTTGAAATAAACTTTCGGTTACTTTAAATCTACTTGCAACTTTCTTAAAATAGGGTTTTTCAGATATATATTATAATTTACTCAATAACTGAAGTAAATATACTCATTGTATTTACTTCAGTTACTTGTATTTCGCCGGTTATTTCACCGGGATGCATATCTCTACTATCCAAGGTGCATCGGCATCTTGAGTATCTCCGGCGCAGCCCAGGTATAGTTCATAATGATCGCGCATGTCATTTTCATATCCCTTTTCAAGAAAAGCCTCATCTGCTTTTTTCCACGCTTCTCCGTATTCGGACATGGTTACTTCTACCTGCATCACAAAATACTTGCCTCCGCTTATCGTATAGTGCTTCATTCCTTCGCCGGGTTCAATTCCGGAGATATTTTCCAGACATGCGTCCGAACGTAATTTTTCAGCCGGAGTTTGCATCGGATCGTCATGATATACGCCTGCCATTCTGGGGGAGGCAGCCCAAAGGTTGTTTGCACCCGCCCATGCGGCAAGTTTCTCAAATGCGCCTGCAATACCAGCATAAGTTCCGATGTGTGAAATTGCTATGGTGTTGATGGGATTTAGATTTTTAATCTCTGAACTATTTATCTTCATAAGTCTAATTTTTTAATGATTTGTCTGATAATATTTTTTACTTCAATCGGACTGATCACGGTTGTTGTATCCGTATTCGCCAATACCCATCTTGCCAGGGGGGCGAGCGAATACGCCATATAGGTTTGCTCTATTTGTCCGTCGGCAAGTTCCTTCTCGCCGGTCAGCCCCATAAAATAACATCTGTCGGCATTATATCTGGATACCTCTTTGCTTGTATGCAATACAACCTCTGTAAGGCACTGGGCATCATCTGCCCCAAGCAGCGACTCCAATGGCGGATGAATCTTGGTATGCTTATCCGCTTTCGTCTCGATATTTTCAATGCGGTCGATCCTGAACATCCGGTATTCTTCTCTTAAATGGCACCAGGCTGATAGATACCAGTTGGGATAGGAATACGTGACGCCAACTGCTTCCAGCAATCTCCTGCTCTTATTCTCGTCGGCATTGGTGTAATCAATCTCAATGATCAGTTTATCGTTAATGCTGCTCAAAATTATCTGCAAGAGATTGGGTAGACTTTCCCGTGCATTGCGACTTTTATATACTGTGATGGCATCACCCATTTCGTGAATATAATTTTTGTCGACTGTCCGCAATGCCGCTCTGATTTTATCCATTCCCTGACGGAAATATATGCTGTTCTGGGTATCGGTGATTTGCTCGATAATTTTCTCGGCAGTTAGAAAAGCCATCGCCTCTTCCTTCGTGAACATAAGCGAGGGTAATTTATAGCCATCAACCAAAGAGTAACCGATACCCGAATCGCCGCATATTGGCACTCCAGCTTCAGTGAGGGTATGCATATCACGGTAAATGGTGCGTAAGCTTACCTCGAAACGTTGGGCCATTTCGGACGCCCTTACAACGGGGCGCGACTGTAACTGTACGAGTAATGCCGATATGCGGTCGAGTCGGTTCATGGCTGCGAATTATTCTTCGGAATACATTATTGCCCAAAGCACGCCGTAGCGGTCGATTACCTCGGCATATTGTTTGGCAAAAAAGGTTTCTGTAAGAGGACATTCTATCTTCTGTGCACCCTGTGTGAGTTTGGCATACACCTCTTCGGTCTGGGCGGTGGAGTCGCATGCCAGCGTAAGCATATGTCCCCGGTTACCGAAGTTGCGCTTATCGTGCGGCAACGAGTCGGCCATGGCCATCGATCCTCCGGGGAAAGCGATGCAACAATGCAGAATCATTTGTTTGCACTCTTCAGGCACCGGCATTTCAGGTGTGGGAGGCATAGACTCGTAGCGGTAAAGGTTATCGATTTTTCCTCCCAGCACATCGGCATAGAAGTTGGCAGCCTCTTCGGCCTGACCATTGAAAACGAGGTAAGACGTTAGTTTCATAATGTTTGATATTTATTAATTCATTGGCAAAAATACATGGTATGAATGACAACAGTATGTCAGCAACTTTTTTTAATTTGAAGAAATTTTTCTGACAAAGAAAACTCCATCCTCTCTTGGGCATTGGACATAGACTTTCGTCGTTTCTCTTCTTGTGCATCGTATGAAAACTCCATTTTCTCTTGGGCATTGGACCCCCAAAGGTCGTTCACCACTTTTTGTGGCGATAGGATGTAGTCCGACTCCAGCAGACTGTCTAAATATTTTAGTTTAAAATTACTCATAACGTTGATATTTAAGTGTTTAACAAATTTCACTCTTTTAGTCCCTGAATTGCCACAAGCCGATTCACATACCTTTTCTCTGGATTGATGCGGGTTTTGAGGGGGTCACTCACAAGCCGAATCACAAGCCCTATATTAATATATAAAGAATATTTCTGTAAAAGGCTACGCTTTAAAACCCTAAATCCGTTGCCGCTGCAACTCAGGAACCACCGACAAAGAACAGTTAAAAGATTGGATAATAAAAAATGGAAGATTCTCATATTTTTAAAAGTTAAATCCCTTTACTGATGCGGCTTTTGGAGAAAAACGATATAAGATTGCTTTTTCCATTCTCAGCTCTTTTCAGCCAGTTTCTTTGTATGCTATACTAATCATAATTTCGATATTTCGAATCAGGTTTATCTCTTTGTTTTTCTTGAATTTATGTAGGCAGTTGTAGATGTGAGCATCTTTTGCGTTGAGAACAAAATTGGTTTGCAAGAAGCTTACCATCCTGTTTATGGAGCAGTCTCCAAACACTCCGTCGCCCAGCAGCTGAGATACGCAATAGTAGAGTAACATCCTCTTGTTACGTTGAATATGGATCGGCTTATTGTCTGCTTCCGTGCAAACATAGCTGCTTATCTCTTTACCGAACTCAGCCAAAAAGCCGGTAGAAAGCTGCTTCCAGTGCCTGGAGGTGTGCTCAGTGTTTTCGAATGCCCAGGAGATAATCCGCAGGATGATTGTCTTTTTTAAACGTATGTCAGTAAGGTCATTTATACGCTCTTTGAGGTGCTTCAAAGTAGGCTGATTCTGATTACATATTTTGTAGATCAAAACGAAGCCGTAATCGTCTTTATTTAATATAAATTCACACATAGCCAGAGATTAAAGGTGTATTTTAAGTATTATTGTCATATTGAAATTTATTCTGCATTAGCACATGCCTGTGTTTTAGTTTTGTAAAAGGAATGTTTCCCAGAGATAAAAGAGCGTTTTTGAATGATACCTGATCCTGTTTTCAAAGATATATGTTTGACAAATCAAAGATATAGGAATGAACTTTCAAAGATATAGGAATGAAACTTCAAAGATATATGATTGGAAAGCCAAAGATATAGGATTGAAAACGGATGGATATCTGTATTTCTGTACGCTCTTTTAGGGTGCTTAAGGTGGCCCGATGCAGTCGAACAGCAGAGAGATTTGTTTGGAACTGAACCGTCGTTGCCCTTTTTGCCATCCTGTCTCATGCAGACGGGGAATAAGGTTAGGATGCCTTAGCATCCAGCGAAGCAGCTGTTTGGTGGCAGCCGAAAGCGAAAGAGTGGGTGAGTACAATTGGCTGAGTTCAGACAACGAGTAACTCTTGACAGGAATTTCTTCTGTGTTTTTCATCCGTATTTTGATTGCGATTATCATAATCAAATATACGTATAATTATTTATATTGGCAAATTATTGAGGAGATATTTCGGAAATAAAAGTATCTTTTTTGCTGATTTCGGACATATTCTCCCATAAACTGCACTATCCGGACATAAGCGTCTGTTTCGCACAGGCAGTCAGTGTTAAAGGCTATCTTTGCATTGTTACGTAACGAAAAGATTTAATTAACACATAAAAAATAGATGCGTATGTCACTAAAATTATCACTTGAGCACCGGATGAATATAAGTCAAAGCACCCCTGCCACAATGATGCATCGTAGCAAAACGAAAGACCTGGAGTGTCATAATATGCCTGTCCAGGTGGCACGTATGACGAACTACAGGTCTAAACGAATCATATATTATTTTTCGTCGTTTACGTACTCCAGAATATCTCCCGGTTGGCAGTCCAGTGCTTTGCAAATTGCTTCTAAGGTGCTGAAACGAATTGCTTTTGCCTTTCCTGTCTTTAGGATAGAGAGGTTTGATAATGTAAGATCGACTCTTTCTGAAAGTTCATTCAGCGAAATTTTACGCTTTGCCATTATCACATCTAAGTTTACTATAATTGGCATGGCTTATACTGTTAAATCGTTTTCGTCTTGAATATCTACTCCTTTTTTAAAAATAGTCGCAATAATATAGATTACAGCTCCCATTAAAATAAATGCCTGACCGTCAGTCCAGAATCGGTTTATATTGTCGGTTACAAAACCATGATGCATTAAATATCTGGCAAACTGACTGGCAATGGAACTTAGCAGCCCAATTGAAAGAGTGTAATAGCTAATTAGTTTAATTTGTGTCGCAACAAAAGTGCTGAACGGTTTTGATAAATCCATTTTCTGCATTAGTCTGATTACTATGTAGAATAGGAAAGCTTTTAAAATCGAAATGGTTAGAATAAAACTGTAGATGCCGAAAAAAGCCGATCTACTGCTGTTATATATTTCAGATAAGTCCAGCTTTTCATAAAGATTCTGGACAAATTCAGGCTTATACAGACTGAAAAAGAAATTTACTATCAAGCCTCCAGCTTCAATGCTTAAGCCCACAAATATGAGCCAGGCCACAATATATAAGCCCCAAAATACGAAGTTATTTGTTTTTGACATGTTGTTTAAAGTTATATTCTTTTTTAACGTCGTTCATGTAAAGATTCGCTATAATTGATATGACTTATATGGTTAAGTCATTTTCGGATTTCATATCAATGGCATTTTGCAAGAGTTTTTCAAATATTGCCGTAGCAGTTGCAACAACGATCGAAACAAAGGTCGTCACAATACAAATGGCAAGAAAGCCTGCAGGATCGTCTTCTTTGCTGTGAAATATCTTTATATAAACTCCGGCAGCCACAATTAAAGTACCGAGTATGATAGCACAAAACTTTATGCCCTTTAAAGCCTTTACGGATTCCGGCGAGAAGATTTTATTCTGTCCGATATATCCAAGTAACCGGAACGCCTTATACAGCGCAACAAAGAAAGCGATGGATGCGGCATATCCATACAAGATAAATGGGTCAGTGTAAATACTGAGCAAGTCTAAGTTTGTAGCTCTTCCCTCAGTTAACGGAACCCGAATCAAAATAACAAGTGCCAGTATGCCGATCAGCACGACTACAGCCTGAAGAAATACGGTTGAAATTGTTTTCATAATGATTCCACGATTTATATTTTGATGCAAACATAGTAAATGTTTATTGATAAACAATAAATATTAATTGTTATTTGAATAATATTTTATGTAAATCACTATTGAAGATGTATAATGACAACTGTAAAGTGTTGTTATTTATAATAAAGATGAACCTTTTTTGTAATCAATATGTTTAATACTTAGATTTGTAAATAAACACTTGCTATTCAGCTTTTTTTGAGCAGCAAGTATGAAATCCAAATCTTGTTTTTATTTTATACGAACATAAGTTAGAGAACGCTATTTAGATGAAGAAATAAGGTCTGGTTCGGGAGAGTCGGACTTTTTAATTATGTGTTTTACAACATTGTGTAATAGGTTGCAAAAGAGAGATTCAAGTTCTACCTTTGCATCTAGACAAACAAAATATGTTTAAATTTAATTTTTCATTTTTTTATTATAAGAAAGTCCGGCCCGTGAGTGTCGGACTTTTTGTTTCCCGTAAATTCAAACCTTAGTAAATACGGCCGTACGAAGGATGAGAGCAGAAGATTAATCCGATTAATCTTCCAGATATCCAAACTTTCCGTGATTCAGATCGTCGAATGCCTGCATAATCTCCTGTTTGGTATTCATAACGAATGGCCCGTAGGCTACAATGGGCTCATGGAGTGGTTTCCCGCTCATTATTAGCACAACCGTGTCTGGTTCTGTGGCTTCAACCGTAAATACTTCTCCTTTATTCTCAAATTTTACGAAGTTGTTTTCCGGCACATCTATTTCGTTAGCTAATATACTTCCCTGTACTACAAGTAAGGCTGTATTGTAGTTTTCGGGGAAAGAAAACGTAGCCTTGCCTCCAAGATTAAGGCGCGCGTTCATCAAGCTGATGGGCGAATGGGTATGGGCCGGACCCTCAACATCGTTGTATTTTCCGGCAATTACCTCCACAAATCCGCTGTTTCCGGGTAGTATGTACCTGCCCATCGTTTCGTTTGGAATGGCCTGATAGCCCGGAGCCGACATCTTATCAGCCTTCGGAAGGTTGGTCCACAGCTGTACCATCTGGAATGTACCCCCTTGTCGTGACCATTCTTTTTCGTAATACTCCTTATGAAGCACGCCCGATGCAGCCGTCATCCACTGTACATCGCCTGTGCCTATAATGCCTCCGTTGCCGGCACTATCGTGGTGTTGCACTTTGCCGTTGTAGGCTATGGTTACCGTTTCGAAGCCACGGTGTGGATGTACACCCACGCCTCGGGGTGTGTCTGAGGGTGTAACCTCCATCTTTGCATTATAGTCGAGCAATATGAACGGATCCATATCTTTCATCTCCAATCCCGGTATGCCGGGGATAAAGTTATGTACCTTAAATCCATCACCTACCCAATGGGTCTCTTGCGGATGCGTTACAAATGCAATTTTCTTATAGTTCATCTTTTATCTCCTTTCATTTTATAATCTGTACTTCTGCTAAACTTTATGATTTTTTTGGGGGCACTAACAATACCTGGATATTTTATATTGGTTATTAGTGAGCCTCTCTAACCTAAAAAGTTGTTTTGATAAATATGTGATTATTACTCATTCTGCGTTTCGTTCCTTATGAAGGAGAGGGCGCCGGACGGACAATTGTTAATCTGATCTATCAACTCTGCGGTTGTAGCGTTTTCTGGCTTTATCCACGGTCGTTCCTGCGGATTATATACCTTTGGCAACATACGTACACAAATACCGGAATGAATACATTTTTCCGGTTTCCATACAACAGTAATTTCACCGTTATAATACTTTTTTGTAGTCATAATCTATAAAGTTTGAGTATTGAATACTTTCGTAAATGTAATAATTTAAAGTTGATTACTTCTGATTAAAAGCAATTGATTTTAATAACATAAAAAGAGGATGAATCATCTTTTATTGATTCACCCTCTTGCAAATTAAGCTTTGAAATTTTAAAAAATATCCAGCTCTGCGATGCTTGCCTCGTTCTTTCCTGCTGCAATTTCGGATACATCTATGCGTAGGTAGCGGGCTTTTACGGATGCTGGCAGGTAGTAATAGCGTTTGGTGGGGTCGTTAATGAGGTTGCCAAATGCAAAACGACCGGCCTCTTTCCATGTTTTCCCATCGTTGCTTACCTGAACGACTCCTTTGGAAATCATGCCTTCCGCATTTTCTTTCTGGGGTGTATAGGCAATGCCGGTAATGGTTTGGGTACGGCTTAAATCTACTGCAAGATAGTGTTTGCCTGAGGCTTTGGCAGACCAATAGGTTTCCGGCTTTTCGTCGAAGGCCAAAACTGCAGCATGTTTTTCGCTTTCGCTGCTTGCCTGCAATAGCTTCCATTCCTTTTTTATAAAGCCATAGCGTTCTGTGTGTACCGTGCCGGTAAGGTTGTTTAGTATGGCAACGGCTTTAAGCTGACCTGCGTCCATTCTAAAAGGTTCCTTATATTGTTCCGACTTATCCGTTGGTTCTGTCCCGTCTGTTGTGTAATAAATCTTGTAGCCTGCATTCAGGTTCGAAGCAATGTTTTCGCCATGGGCATTCCAGTTAAATTCGTGTTGTACAGGTTGGATGGTTACCATGCCCTGATAGTCTCTGTGAGATGTTACCTGAGGCGGACGGGTATCGTAATAGTGTGCGGATATATTACTGATGGCCGGCGTAAAGCGAACCTGAGGGAAGCGTACCCGTAGTTTATTGGTCGTAACCTGTGGAAAGCGTAAAATACGTTTGTATCCGATGTTGGTTCCGTGGGCAATTTCTTTCCAGCCACCGTCAATGTATGCTTCCAGGGTATGTTGCTCTACACGCTCGCCATGGGTGGCAACGGCTTCCTGAATAAGGAACCGGTTGATGGTTATAGGGGTGGGGGTGGTTAGTACGATTTCCCTAGGGTCCTTATCCAGGAACAGGTAGGTGTTGGGATTGTTGTCAAGCACCTGTTGCGGACCGCCCGCATTGGCCAGTAAATTGAGGTTGTAGGTATCGCGGATACGCTGACCGGTTTCGTTGAGCACTTTAGTATCGGCTGGCGAGAATTTGCCTTCGCGGTTGGGCGGAATGTTAAGCAGGAAGGTCGAATTTCCGCCTACAGCCCGTTCGTAGATGTCGAATACATCGTCTGTACTGCGCACCCTTTGATGGGTATCGTCGCGGTAAAACCAGCCTTCGCGAATGGACGTGTTTGTTTCTGCCTGTTGGTAGTGCAGGTACTTACCTTTGTACAGTTGTTCGCGGCTACCAAGGTCGCGGTCGGTAAGGTCGGAGAACTGAGTCATCGTATTGGGGTTATCCTGATACGGTATAACGTTCCACTCGGTTTTGCGTGTGTTGCCGGATTCGTTGCCGCACCAGCGTACATCTTCGCGGCCAAAAATTACGGCCTGGGGTGCCAGTTTATGAATCAGCTCTTTCCATGCCGGATAGTTATAGGTTTGTCCGCCTTTGGTTTTGGGGTGGGCTCCGTCGAACCATACTTCATGTATGGGACCGTATTCGGTCAGAATCTCGAACAACTGATTCAGGAAGTATTCGTTATAGTCGTCCACCTCAAACTGAAACGTTGTTTTATTACTGAACGGTCTGCCTTCTACCTGCCGGGGTATGGTGCGTTTGGTATATTTACTCAGGTTGCCGTACAGTCCCCGGGGATGCTCGATCTGAAACAGATCGGCCGGCGAGAGGTAAACTCCCAGCTTCAGTCCGTACTTACGGCACGATTCCGATAGGTCTTTCAGTACATCGCCTTTGCCGTTACGGAAGTTGGAACTCATTATGCCGTGGGTTGTATAGCGGCTTTGCCACAACACAAATCCGTCGTGGTGCTTAACGGTAAGTATCACCATCTTCATGCCGGCTGCTTTAATGGCTTCGCACCATTGGTCGGTATCCAGCTCTTTGAGATCAAATACCTTTGGATCTTCCATCCCGTTTCCCCATTCCATACGTGTAAAGGTATTGGGCCCAAAATGAATAAAGGCAATAAATTCGTTGTGCAGGGCACTTAGCTGATTGGCTGTTGGAACTACATGGGATGCCTTTTCGATGATGGTTTCTTTGCTGTCTGAGGCTTCTATTTTTATTGTGTTTCGTACAGGCATGGTAATACCGGACGAGTCGGCCGTTGATCCATAGCACGATATGCCATGGGTTAAAGCGGCGGTTGCCAGAAGCAACATCGTTGTTCTTTTCTTCATTCTATGATTCTTTAGGGTGTTATACTGTATAATTTATTTGTTACTGTTCAATTACATACCAGGTGTATCCGTTGGCTGGAATGGTTACTTTAAGCTCGATGGTATAGTTTCTGTCCAGCCTGTAAGTAACCGGTTTGCCCTCTTGCTCGCGTACACGGGCTGTTTGGGTAAGTCCGCTGTAATACAAGGGCAGCTGTATGGTTCGTACCATTACGGTGTCGGTTGGATTGTAAAACATGGCAAAGCCCTTCTCTTTTAAGTTGGGATTTACATGCATTAGTCCGTCCCAGTCGCGAGCATCGGGACGCCGTAAATGTATGATATCGCTGTTTAGGATATTCCGGTATTTTTTATACCATTGTATCACCTCTGTTACCATTTCTTTGGTTTGAGGTGTGTCGTATAACCGTGGACCGCGATAACAGGCCTGTACCCCGGCGCCGTAGTTTTGTATCATGTGTGTCTTGTACTCATACAGATGCTCACTGAGGGGTTCGAGCGTGGCTTCGGCACCGCCGCCCTGTATTCTACCAAAGGAACAAAGCTCCAACATGCCGATGCCATACGGTCCCATGTGCCGTCGTAATTAAGCTGGCGGGCGTGGATAATCTGTCTGTCGCGCGGAAGCGACCAGTTGGCTTCGCGGTATCCGATACCTGTTTTGTTTGTTCCGTTCAGGAAGTAGAAGTCGGGTACATTCATGTAGATACCCTCTGCACGCATCCATTTGTAGAGGTCAGTAATTTTATGGAACTGGTTCCATTGCGAATCTTCCAGCCCCTTATGATGGGTGTGAGTGGTAGAGGCACATACATCGCCCGGGTACGAGCCGTCGTGCTCAAAACAGCGCATTCCGGTTTTTTGAAAGAATGTTTTAATCTTATCGAAGTATTCGTAACCCCAATCACTGCACAAACAGGGAGCACTGCCAAAGCGCATGCCTCCACGTTTGCCCGTTTTAGGATTTATCACATCCACCTCGTCGCTTATCCATCGGCTCGACAATAAGGAGTAGCACCCCAGTTCGATATTTTTGCTTCGTCCATAATCTACCAGCGCCTTGTATTTGGCCAGATTGGCTTCTGAAACGTCTTCTGCATTGAGTCCGGATCCGAAGCTTATAATCACCATCTCGTATCCTGTCTCGGCACACTGATCGATGGCGGTACGGATAACGGAGGGATCGGACGAGGTAAGATGCATGAATATGGGATTTTCGGTTGCCCACGGAGCTACCGAATAATGAAAACGACGTTTAAATAATCCTTTTCGCTCCCTGTCGTCGCTATCGAAAGGCATCAGGTAGGTTTTAAAGGAACCGAATGATTTGTTGGGCTGTACGGTATAATCCGGACCAAGGGGAGGGGACACCTCCAGGATGCAAGGTGTTGCCATAGGGTAATTGCGCTGCGAGGTGTACAGCGGATCGGACACCCATTTTTCTGTAATATCTGTTTCTCTTTCCATGAATTCGCCGCCACAGGCGTAATCGCTTTCCACATGGATATTTGGTAATCTGAATTTATCGGGATTACCGCCTCCGGGTGATTCGGGTTCGGCAAAGGCGAGTTGTTCCAGACAAAAATGATCTATATTGATAGGGCGGGAAGACTGGTTTACGATTTCAAAGTCTTTCCTTATAACCGGAATCTTATCATACACGACAATGTTTAATTTGATGATAAGATCTTTGTGTTCGTTGGTGCCCCGCAGGGTAAAGGTAAGCATCTTTCCCGATGGAGCCTGTTTATTGAGAGCCCACCTGTTTCTTGCCCATGGGATGGATTCTTGCAGCGGTGAGATCTCAAAATCTTCCACCATAAAGGAGTTGGGCATGGTGCTTAGCTTATCCAGCCATTCGGGTTTAAGAAAACCTCTTTCGGGCTGCCCCGCCAATCCACCGATGTTCCATGTTTTGCCATCAATACGAATAGAACCTTCGGTTCCTACGGCCCTCAGCATATTCTCTCCGGTCATTTTATTTATTATATCGATGGTTGCCAGATTGGGCATGATTCTGAATACCCTCGAAACCATGCTGTTGGCTATAATGATATTTTTATTGTCGGCTGTACGGTATATGTTAGTCTCCGATTTATCTGCGTTGATCAACCAGTCGAACCCGGGCTTTTCCATGGGTAGCTCCACCACAGGCAGCTGTGCTATTTTCTGTTCCAGCTTTCTCTTTACCTGCGGATCCATAACGGGTAGTTCGCCGGCAAAATTACTTGATACCGTTACCGGTACAATCTCACTGTAGGTTATCTGCGGATCAATCCAAAGTGCATGGTCGCCGCTGGCCCCATCACCACCATCTTCAACAACCATCTCAAGAATCCTTACTCCGGCAAGATTGACCTGTACCTTAATGGGGGTGTCGCCTTGGCGGATAAGCGGACTTTTGTATAATTGCCTGCTATCACCTGTAATTGAAAATACTACGGAACCCTTTTCTACGTTTCCGTTCAGTCCTTCGAGCCCGGCAAATATCTTGCTGTTCTTATCTGTGTTATACCACAACTTTTTGCCGTCTACCAATGGATACGAGATCAATTTTGTATCCTGATAGTTTATTTTATTGTCGGCTATGGCTATTTGAGCTGTAAACAGGCTTGCGTTGCCGCGGGTGTCAATTTTGATAATACTTTTGGCATGGGTTCCTATCACATTGGTATAGGGTACACCGGCTACCCTGGCAGCTTCGCCGGTAACCGATTTTCCAGCCATTATACCTCCGTATTCCTGGTAAGCAACCGAAAGATCCATCCCGGCAACTTGTCGGATGTTTTGCGCAGATGCATAGCCGCAAATCAGGATACAGGTAAATAAAAACAAATGGAATTTCATATTCATTTTAAATTTAGTTTTTTAGCTAAGTCGGTCAACAGTTTAACATCCCTTTCTCTTAGTTGCCCGTCTCTGTTTAGAGGAGTATTTAATATTAATATATTATCCTGAGCGGTTGCCTTCACGTACAGACCGGCAAGTTCGTCAACCGTTTTGTAGGTAGTGTCTTCGGTGTGGTAAAACCATTTGCCACTGATGCAAACAGTAGACTCCCACGGCATGTAATAGGTTTTACCATTGTGTGTAAACAGCTTGGGATCGGGTGATGCAGGCAGGTATGGATCGCCTAACCGGAAGTCGCTGGGGAAATACCGGATTGGAAAACCTTCTTTCTGATTTTCGGGAAGAACAGGGTGATAGTCAGGATTATCGGGCAATCCGATACTCCAGTTTATTCCAACTTGGCATTGAGGCGCTTTGGCTTTGATTGTACTGTAGAGTTGTTGGACCGGCCAGCGTTGGTTACTCTTTTCCCATCCGCCATCGAACCAGAATTCAACAATTTTAGTATGCTTTTGTACCATGTCTATCAGTTCGTTTATCTGGCCTAACATGTATTTGTTATAGGCTTCGTCTTTCGAAAGGTCTTTTACATCGGCATTTTGTGTTCTGTCCCACAGCGAATAATAAAGCCCCAGCTCTATTCCCTGGCGTTTGCATTCTTTGGCTACCTCTTCTACAACGTTGGTATGATTTCCTGAATTAGCCACATCATATTCGGTATATTTGCTGTCCCACAGGCAAAATCCTTCATGATGCTTGGTAACAAGGATGATGTACTTCATTCCTGCTTTTTTGGCGGTTTCCACCCATTGTCGTGCATCAATGCGGGATGGCATGTAAGATGCGGCCGGTTTGGATCCATCGGTCCATTCTTCATTATGAAAAGTGTTGATTCCAAAGTGGATAAACATACCGTATTTACGTTTGATCTGATTCTTCTGATATTTACCGGGCTTCTGGGAAGGGATAGGTTCAGTTAGTTGCGGTTGAGCATAGGTATGAACAGAAATAAATAGCAGGAATAATAAGATAGAAAATAGTTTTTGTGTTTTCATGTTTATATTATTTAATAAAGCATAGTAAGTGAAACAAAGTTACGGTGATTGTTCTCACTTATAAATGGATTATGCTGTGAATATAATGGATTATCTTATTATATGCTACTGCTTTGCCTCTATATTTTACCGAAATGTATTTTAGTTTTTAATTTTGAATAATGAAGAGCATATCGATCAGTTTTATTTTGATTATTAATAATTTTGTCGCTACTTCGCATTCATTTCTGAATGGATCGGAAAACCACATGTGTTAGCAGAGGTTATTAATAAACGAAGTTAAATACAGATTTAACTCAAAAGAAGAGTTGTGTTAATTATGACAAAAATGTTTAGATCAATGCCGCTTGCTGCGCTTGCCTTAACGGCGGGTGTGAGTTGCGGAACGGGAAAAAATGCGGAAGAGGGTGTTAAAGGCAGACCGAACATTCTTCTTATTCTGGCAGACGATTTGGGATATTCGGATCTGGGTTGCTACGGCGGCGAGGTTCATACACCTAATCTGGATAGGTTGGCGCAGAACGGGTTGCGCTTCAGCCGGTTTTATAATGCCGGACGGAGCTGTCCGACCAGGGCCTCGTTGTTGACGGGCCTCTATCCGCACCAGGCGGGGATAGGGCGGATGACTTTCGACGATCATCTGCCGGGTTACAGGGGTACCATGACGCACAATGGGGTTACCATTGCCGAAGCACTGAAGCAGAATGGCTATCAAACAGGAATGATCGGGAAGTGGCATGTGGCTGAAACGCCTTTACGTACCGATCAGAGGGAGTGGCTGGCGCATCAGGTGCAGCACGAAGAGTTTGCTCCGAAGGAGAATTATCCTATACACCGCGGGTTTGATAACTTTTATGGAACCATCTATGGGGTGGTGGATTATTTCGATCCCTTCAGTCTGGTTAACGGTGAAGAGCCGGTTAAGGATGTGCCTACGGGTTACTATAGTACGATTGCATTGTCTGACAGTGCGGTTTCGTATATCGGTAGGTATGCAAAGTCAGAAAAACCATTCTTTATGTATCTGGCCTATCACTCTCCCCACTGGCCTTTGCATGCCCTGGAGGAGGATATAAAGAAGTATGAGGATGTGTATAAGGTGGGCTGGAAAACGATTCGTGAGGCTCGCTTCGAAAGAATGAAAAAGTTGGGAATCTTTGGTAATCAGACCGATTTTCTTTCTAACCGTCAGTCGGCCAAGGAGTGGGAGTCTAACCCGGACAGGGAGTGGGATGCGCATGCCATGGCGGTTCATGCGGCTATGATAGACCGGATGGATCAGGGTATCGGAAAGGTGCTGCAGGAGCTGGAAAGAACCGGTGAGCTGGATAATACCCTCATTTTGTTTATGTCCGACAATGGATGTAGTCCGGAAGTATGTCAGGATTATTCACCGGGAGAGAACGACCGTCCGGATATGATGCGCGACGGAACGCCCATCGTGTATCCGAGAAAGAAAGAGGCAATGCCGGGACCGGAGACTACCTTTGCTTCATTAGGACCGGAATGGGCCAACGTAGCCAATACACCGTTTCGGTTCTGGAAGGCTAAAATGTATGAAGGGGGGATTTGTTCTCCTATGATTGCCCATTGGCCTGCCGGTATTAAAGCTGTCAGAGGATCGGTTACCGACGAGCCTTGTCACATTGTGGATGTGATGGCTACCAGTTTGGAATTGGCTAAGTCAAACTATCCTGCCACCTATAAGGGAAATAAAATTCTTCCGATGCAGGGCGAGAGCATGGTGCCGGTTTTTAAGAATGGTAAACGTAAAGGGCATACCTATATCGGGTTCGAACATTTTAATGAGAAGGCGCTGATGAGTAATGATGGCTGGAAGATTATTCAACCCGGCAATAAAGCCAGGTGGGAGTTGTACAATTTAAATACCGACCGGTCTGAGCAACATAACCTGGCCGATACATATCCCGATAGGGTAGCTGCCATGGTTAAGGAATACGAAGCCTGGGCAGAGAGGAGCATGGTGGTTCCGGCTCCGCGCTAACGACTAGGCTTCAAGTTTTACCAGGTATAGGGTTACGGTTGAATTACTGCCGGCGGCCGTTCCGCTAGGGGCGGCCTGCTTCCGGCAGAAGTAGTAATTCCTGCATTGGATGTCGAGTGGGTGGAATTCGGCAATGCGGCCCGTTTGATAGTAGTCGTCCACCAGTCCGCCTTTAGCAAAGTAGGCAATGTTGTTTCTGCGATCAAAACAATAGGTATAACAGGTATCCGCATCTAAGGTGTTGCTGTAGCTGGAGATCAGGAACCGGTCGCTAAGCAGTAAGGGCAATACCGTGGCTGTTTGTTCGGTCTGAAACCTTTCTGCCTCCAGTTGGTTGGTTCCTATCAGGTAGAGGGTGTCCTGAATAAGGCTATCTGTACACAGGGAGGGAGAGTGCACGTACATGCATCCTTCCGAAACAGCCACCTGAGGATCAAAGTAGCCCTCCATATAAAAGCGACCAAGGTCTGCCTGACAAAGTTTTTTCTCGGTCAACGGCTGTAGTTGCTGCGTGAAACCGCAAAGTTTCTTCTCTATTTTAGTCTCCGTTTTGCCGGGTATAACCTGCTCGGTTGTTGCCCAGTATTGATTGTTATAATATGCGAGGCTGAGCAGTTTGGTTTGAGAACCGTTTTGTTTGAGGTCTTTGGCCTGTATCAGCACCCCGTTATAATCGTATATGTAAGCTATTTGGTTGTTTCCGACGGCAACAAGCTCTTTATTGCCGGGATTTAAGGTAAAGTGGGTAACCGAAATGGTTTCCGTTCCTGCTTTATGGATGGATATCTTGCCAAGAAAGTCACCGCTTTTATTGAAATGAAACAGCACATGGTCGCACAGCACAAACAGGTGGTCGCCATCTTTCTGTACCGAATGGATGCTGCCGGGATTATATCCTTCCGGAAAGGCCAGGGGGATGGAGCTTACCTCCTCCGCGATATCGGACAGTTTGCCATCCACGCAACGGAGTGCATCTTCGGCAATGTAACGGGGGATGTAGAGGTAGCCGGCTATCAACACAAACAGAAATATTAAAAATTTAAATCCTGATTTCATATAATTTAAGGCTGTTTCTTTATTGTATCGCAAACTTACATAAAAATGACAATTTATAAGCGTGTTGAATAAAAATAAAGGCCACTATGTCGTTCATATATTGAGTATTCCCTAAAATATAGTGTCTTTGTAAGTGTAACAATAAAAGAGCTAATTATGAAGCACATATGTGGTATTGATCTACGTTAATAGTATTTTATGTACACTTTCAAACAAAATGATGATAAAATAGACAGGATCTATTGGTATATCATTCAGTTGGCGATGTGCCCATTGAAAGTACTGGTGGCTTTTGTTTTTAGAATATGACTGTCAATTTGGCGCACTTTTGTTCTGGCACTTATTTTGCCTTATCCTATACAGATTGAATGTTTACAGGAAGAAGCATACATCCGCGATGGCAACCGTACAACACGGCTTACAACCGCAAAGAATGTAAGTTTAGTGCTTTATTGATTGAATTGCTATTTTGTTGGATTTAAGGGATTAGAACATTCGGTTGCAGATAAAGTTATATTAGTATAGTTAGAATGAAAGGAGAAATAAAGATATGAATTTAAACAATTTTACAATTAAATCGCAAGAGGCTGTTCAGCAGTCTGTTCAGCTGGTTTCACAACGTGGACAGCAGGTGATAGAAGCAGCCCACATACTTAAGGCTGTCATCATGACAGGCGAGAGTGTTGTGAATTTTTTATTCCAGAAGCTGGGTGTAAATGTACAGAACCTGCAGATGGTGCTGGACCGTCAGCTGGATTCTTATCCCAAGGTATCGGGTGGCGAGCCTTACCTGAGTAGCGAGGCCAATGCTGTATTGCAGAAGGCAATCGAATATTCGGGCAAGATGGGCGACCAGTATGTGTCGCTTGAACATATCTTGCTGGCCCTGCTCACGGAGAAGAGTGTGGCTTCGAGTATGCTGAAAGACGCGGGTGTTACCGAGAAGGAGCTTCGCCTTGCCATCGCAGAGCTGAGAAAGGGAAACAATGTTACGAGTCAGTCGGCCGAAGATACCTACAATTCTCTTAATAAGTACGCAATCAACCTGAATGAGCGTGCCCGGTCGGGTAAGCTGGATCCGGTTATCGGTCGGGACGACGAGATACGACGGGTATTGCAGATACTAAGCAGACGTACCAAAAACAACCCGATCCTGATTGGTGAGCCTGGGGTTGGTAAAACAGCCATAGCCGAAGGATTGGCCCATCGTATCGTACGGGGCGACGTGCCCGAAAACCTGAAAAGTAAACAGCTTTTCTCGCTGGACATGGGTGCACTGATTGCCGGAGCCAAATACAAAGGCGAGTTTGAAGAACGTCTTAAATCGGTTGTAAATGAGGTGATAAAGGCTGAAGGCGAGATCATCCTCTTTATCGACGAGATTCACACCCTGGTGGGCGCCGGTAAAAGCGATGGAGCCATGGATGCGGCTAATATATTGAAACCTGCTCTGGCACGAGGCGAACTAAGGGCGATAGGTGCCACTACATTGGATGAGTATCAGAAGTATTTTGAAAAGGATAAGGCTCTTGAACGTCGTTTCCAGATTGTTACGGTGGACGAACCCGACGAGCTAAGTACCATTTCTATTTTACGTGGCTTGAAGGAGAAGTACGAAAATCACCACAAGGTGCGTATCAAAGATGATGCAATTATTTCGGCTGTGCACTTGTCGCATCGCTATATCACCGATCGGTTTCTGCCCGATAAGGCTATCGACCTGATGGATGAAGCTGCTGCACGTCTGCGTTTGCAGGTAGATTCTGTTCCGGAGTCGCTGGACGAGGTGAGCAGACGTATCAAACAGCTTGAGATCGAGCGCGAAGCTATCAAACGCGAGAACGATGTGCAAAAGCTGGAGCAGCTTAACAAAGAGATTGCCGATCTGAAGGAAGACGAGAAGACGCAGATGGCCAAGTGGCAGAGCGAGAAGGATCAGATCAACAAGATTCAACAGAACAAGATCGATATCGAAAACCTGAAGTTTGAGGCAGATAAGGCCGAGCGCGAAGGCAATTACGGTAGGGTTGCCGAAATACGCTACGGACTGATAAAGGCGAAAGAGGAGGAGATCAAAGCGGTGCAGGCGCAGTTGCATAGTCTTCAGGGCGGATCGGCCATGATTAAAGAGGAGGTTGACAGCGAGGATATAGCCGACGTGGTTTCGAGATGGACGGGTATTCCGGTAAACAAGATGTTGCAAAGCGAAAAGGAGAAGCTGCTTAATCTGGAAGACGAACTTCACAAACGGGTGGTTGGTCAGCAGGAGGCCATCACAGCCATTGCCGATGCCGTAAGGCGCAGCCGTGCCGGTTTGCAGGACCCGAAGCGTCCTATAGGTTCGTTTATTTTCCTCGGAACTACCGGTGTGGGTAAAACGGAGCTTGCCAAAGCGTTGGCCGAGTATCTGTTTGACGACGAGAACCTGATGACCCGTATCGATATGAGTGAGTATCAGGAGAAATTCAGTGCCACAAGGTTGATTGGTGCTCCTCCGGGATATGTGGGTTACGATGAAGGTGGACAGCTTACCGAGGCAATCAGGCGTAAGCCGTACTCGGTGGTTTTGTTCGACGAGATTGAGAAAGCACACCCTGATGTGTTCAATGTTTTATTGCAGGTGCTGGACGACGGCCGACTTACCGATAATAAAGGTAGGGTGGTAAATTTCAAGAACACGATCATTATTATGACATCCAATCTTGGATCGTCACTGATTCGTGAGAACTTTGAAAAGATAACGCCGGAAAACCACGACCAGGTGATAGAACATACTCGCAATCAGGTGTTGGAATTATTGAAGAAGACAATCCGTCCGGAGTTCCTGAACCGTATCGACGAAACGATTATGTTTACGCCGCTTAACGAAGAGGAGATAAGACAGATCGTGAATCTGCAGTTGAAGGGTGTGGCTGCGATGTTGGCTGCCAATGGCATCGTGCTCGAATTTACGGATGAGGCTTTGTCGTTCATCGCCCAAGAGGGATACGATCCTCAGTTTGGTGCCCGTCCGGTTAAAAGGGTTATTCAGAAGTACGTGCTGAACGAACTCTCAAAAGAGATCCTTAGTCAGAAGATCGACCGTAATCAAGTCATTACGATTGCAAAAAAAGGACAGGGATTGGAGTTTGTAAATAAATAATTGACAAAGTGATAGGGGAGGTGTAAAAATTTACGCTTCCCTTATTGTTTCTGTCGCACTAAGTTTTACCTTTGCATGAACAAAAACAATTAATCGAACTAAATTATGAGTGAGAAGGATGATATGTTAATTTATGATGAAGACGATTCTGTGAAGTTTATTCAGAATTATCTTCCTCAGGAAATGAAGGGCAAATTCAGCAACGACGATATAAATTATATCGTAGATCTAGTTTACGATTTCTATGAATCCAAAGGTTTTATGAACGAAGATCCTGAAAAGGATGCGGATGTGGAAATTGATGAAGAAGAGCTGATCGCTTACGTAATTAAGAACGCCAAGAAAGACGGAGTAGGCAAGTTTGAAGCCGAAGAAATTAGCTTTATCGTACAAGGGGAGCTTGAATATTGCGATTCAATCAACATGTTTGAGTGATAAACTGTTATTCCTTTGTAACAAGATTTATTGACATTTTATTAATAACTAATAATTTTGATTTATGAAAAATTTTAAGATGATTTCGGTCCTGATGCTGTGTGCAGCTGTACTTCTGTCGGGTTGTGGAGCAAGCAATACAGTGAAAGGAACCGCTATTGGTGTTGGTGGAGGTGCTGCAGTTGGTGCAGGTGTAGGCAAAATTGCAGGTAACACAGCTTTGGGAGCCATTATCGGTGCAGCTGTAGGTGGTACTGCCGGAGCTTTGATCGGAAAGAAAATGGACAAGCAGAAGAAAGAGTTGGAAGCTTCTATTCCAGATGCTACAGTTGAGACTGTAAACAATGGCGAAGCAATCAAGGTTACTTTCGATTCAGGTATTTTGTTTGCTACAAATTCAAGTACAGTAAGCGATGCTTCTAAATCGGCTTTACGCAACTTCGCATCCAGCCTGAACTCAAATCCGGATACCAATATCAAAATTATCGGTCATACAGATAATACAGGTAGAGTGGAATACAACCAGACTCTTTCTGAGAAACGTGCTAAAAGCGTGTACGATTATTTATTGAACCAATCTGTATCAAGCAACCGTATGCAGTTTGAAGGTAAAGGTATCACTGAACCTGTTGCCGACAACTCTACTGCTGCTGGCAGACAACAGAATCGTCGTGTTGAAATCCTGATTCTGGCTAATCAGAAAATGATCCAGGAAGCTCAACAGGGTACGCTTAAATAAGAAAATTACATTTTTTTTAGGATTCCGGACAACATAACTTGTTGTCCGGATTTTTTATTGCCGTAAATTGGTTACGTTTGCACTAAATTTATGGAGTGTATGAAGACATTGATTTGTGGATTGAAAACGTCTCTTTCTGTTAAGCTGTGGCTATTGATACTATGTTTTGTTCCTTTCATGGGAATTGCCCAGATTGATGAGAGGGTGTATATGACCGACAGCAGGCTTGACTCCACAAAGAAAGGCGAACTTTCCATCGAAATAGACAATATAAGTTTCTTTCAGAACAACGAATTCAGTTCGGACCTGGTAAAGGGATATACCTTGCCTGGTATGTGGGTACAGCCCAAAGCTGTATTTTATCCCCTCGGGAATATCAAACTGGAAGCCGGTCTGCATATGCTTCGCTACTGGGGTGCCAATAAATATCCAAATTTTGCCTATACGGATATCGCCAAATGGAAAGGAAGTCAGTATCAGAGTGGCGTGCATTGGCTGCCCTATTTTAGAGCGCATTTTTCATTATCCCCTAAACTGGACATCATTCTGGGTAATATCTACGGTGCAGCCAATCACCGTCTGGCAGATCCTTTATACAACAGCGAGC
Organism: Macellibacteroides fermentans; assembly: GCF_013409575.1. Classification (NCBI taxonomy): domain Bacteria; kingdom Pseudomonadati; phylum Bacteroidota; class Bacteroidia; order Bacteroidales; family Porphyromonadaceae; genus Macellibacteroides; species Macellibacteroides fermentans. The sequence goes on from NZ_JACCCY010000001.1 coordinate 29,003, forward strand.
TGAATCTGTCTGCCGACCCTGAGGCAGGTATGCAATTGCTATACAAATCGAAGACGGTGGATGTAGATGCCTGGATCAACTGGGAAAGCTTTATCTTTGAAGGTGATACCCACCAGGAGGCTTTCACTGTGGGGCTTTCGTCGCAACTACGACTAAACGAAACTTCTAAAAAGGTACATTTCTATCTGCCTGTACAGGTGCTTGCACAACACAGGGGGGGCGAGATCGATACTATTTTTACCAATTCCATTCAAACCAATATCAATGCGGCTGTTGGGGCCGGTATTACCGTTTCGGTGGGCGACCATTCGTTGCGTCAGCTTAATTTTGAGCTTACCGGAGTGGGATTGTATCAGCAGTCGGGTAAATGGCTTCCCTACACATCGGGCTATGGAATTTATCCCAAACTAACTGCCTCTTTTAAATATGTTCGTCTGAAGGCAGCTTACTGGACCTGTCATAATTTTGTGTCTTTGCTTGGAAGTCCGTTTTTTGGTTCCCTTTCTACTGCTTATCCGGGCAGACAATACCAGAATCCCGGATTCATATATGCCGGATTTGAGTACTCCAAGACTTTTGCCAAAGGATTTTCATTAGGTGTTGACCTGGATGTTTACAGGCATAATGCAGTAACCTCTTTAGATCCGGAAAAGGGGTTACTGAACGAAAAAGCGGCTGTAAGTTTTGGAGCCGGAGTATACCTGAGAATAAATCCAACATTTTTATTAAAAAAGTTCTGATAACATTTTTTTACTTATATTTGCATGCTATCCGTTGGATAGGATTCGATTTATTGAAACGAGCACGTTTCTGTATCTGAACTCTGGAGATGAATATAACTCGCTACAAGTTCCATCCCAGCCAGAATTAAACTTTATTTATATGAAAAGGTAAATATATGAGTGCTTTGTTTGATCATACTATGATAAAAATGGGCATAGAGGACAGGGAGGGGTTTGACAACCTGTTCCGACACTATTATCCTCGCTTGAAATCGTACGTTTCGTCGTTTGTAGAAGATTCGGTAGCGGAAGACATTACACAGGACGTATTTCTATATGTTTGGGAAAACAGAAAAAAAATCCATGTTGGTCCGGCTTTCCATTCCTATCTGTTTCAAGCGGGTTATACAAGATCGATCGACTACCTTAAGAGACAAAAATCCGTTACCGGATTCTCATCGCTTATCCAGAATGAAATTACGCAGATTTACGAAACGCTGGCTGTTAATGAGGGTGATATACTTGAAAATCTGTATTCGGAGGACTTCTATGAGAAACTATATACCTTGTTGGAGCTGATTCCAGAACAGCGACGCAATGTTTTTCTGATGGCCTATATGGACGGATTAAAGACGAAGGAGATTGCCGCCAACCTGGATATCCCGCAACGCACGGTTGAAAGTCACATTTACCTTACCCTTAAATTTCTGAAAGAACACTTCGAGAAAAAAGATTTCTTCCTGCTTTTGCTGTTAATTCAGTTTTCTATCTAAAATAATCCGCATTTTGCTCCGTAGTTTTTCGCTTACAGCCGTTATGCTTGTATAGATTGAAAAAATGGAGTTCGACTACAAAATATTAGCTAAATATATTATCGGAGAGATCACCTTCGAAGAACAAACGAGTCTGGTTGAGTGGAGTCAAATGTCTGAAGAGAATAATTTGCTGCTCAAAAAGATCGTAGAAGCACGTATTCTGAAAAAATTTGTCTTACATAACAGCAAAGAAAAAACGGAACAGGCATTGCTTACGCTACATAATAAGATTGAACGTAAATCGATCTGGTCTATTCTGCGTCCGTACCTTGGCTATGTGGCTCTCTTTTTTCTGCTTATCTTTTCGTCTGTACTGGGAAGTATCTACTATTCTGCTTCGCACGAATACATCAGTATTGTTGTGAAACCAGGAGAGAAAATAAAGAAAATAGTGCTGGAAGATAGTTCGGTGGTATGGCTCAACAGCGAGTCGGTGCTCCGTATTCCCACTTCGTTTTCACCTAAAAAAAGAGTGGTGAAGCTGGAGGGGGAGGCATTTTTTGATATAACTAAACAAAAAGGTATCCCGTTTCGTGTTGAAACGGAACATGTGGATGTAAAAGTATTGGGAACCTCTTTTAACTTAAATACTGAAGCAGCAGATAACGCATTCGAAGCAGTGCTTGTTTCCGGTAAAATTGTTTTACAGGACAAGCATGAAAAAGATATCTTACGGATGTCTCCTTCCGAAAAGGTTATCTATAGTCCTTCCAGAAACGAATATTCCATCGAAACGGTTGATACTAATGTCAGCACCGCATGGCATTTAAACCAGATGACCTTCGAAAATTCCACTTTGCGTGAGATTGTAAACAAGCTGTCCATGCTATACGATGTAAATATCAACATCGAATCAAAGGAGTTGGCCGACAGAAGGTACCGGTGTGTAATAAACAGAGACGAGACTCTGATTGAGGTGTTGGATATATTAAAATATCTGGCTCCAATCACGTATCGGATAGAAGGAAACGAAGTCTTTATTAGTAAATAATATGTAAATTCTATGCCTATGATATAAAATAAGAGAGAAAACAAAAGCCGGGAAAATGCTGCAACATTTAACCCGGCCTGAAAATTAATTAATAAGGTTTTACTATCAACTAAAAATCATTCAAATTTATGAATAAACTAATAACCCTCCAAGAGAAAAGGTCGTTTTCTTGGGGTAAAAGATCTATGCGGATTATGAAGGTTACTTTAATTTTATGCTTCTTAGCCATTCAGCTGTCTGCTGCGAGTGTATATTCTCAGTATGTGAGTCTTAACTTGTCAATGAAAAACACTACTGTAGGTGCAGTGATAAACAGCATCAAATCGCAGACCGGTTACGAATTCTCTTACGATGCCGACTTATTGGACAAGGTGATCGGTACGGTTTCTGTCGACATGAAAAATGAACAGATAGAAACAATATTAAATAAAATATTTGGTGGAACGGATATCAATTTCCGTGTGTTGAACAACCGTATATTTTTAAAAGAGGAACCCGGAAAGCTGAAGAATCTGTCGGTTGTAAACCAGCAACAGAGTCAGAAAACCGTAAAAGGTACGGTGGTTGATGCTGCGAATATCCCGGTTATCGGTGCCAACGTATTTGTAAAGGGTACCACTCATGGTACGATTACGGATATGGATGGTAATTTCACGCTTACGAATGTGGCTGAAAACTCTACATTGGTTATATCCTATATCGGATTTCTTGAAAAGAATGTAGAGGTGGGAAATAAGACTTCTTTCGATATTGTGCTGCTGGAAGATTCCAAGAAGTTGGAAGAGGTTGTGATTGTAGGCTACGGTACACAAAAGAAGGTGAATTTAACCGGATCCATCACGGCTGTAAATGCTTCGGAATTGAGTGGTATATCTACCTCCAACCTGTCCAATACCCTGGCCGGGCGCGCTCCGGGTGTTAATATTACAGGAAACTCGGGATTGATGGGATCTTCATCAAATATCCGCATCCGTGGTGGATTTGGTGAACCGTTGTTTGTAATTGACGGTATCGTACGTGATAAGGAAGCATTTGATGCATTGGAGGTGAATGAAATTGACCAGCTGAGCTTCCTTAAGGATGCAGCCACTGCATCTATTTATGGTTCGCAGGCAGGTAACGGCGTTGTGCTTGTAACCACAAAGGGGGGAACACAGCAGAAGCCGATGTTCAATTACCAGGGTTCGTATACGTTTATGACTCCAACGCAGGAGTTGTTTTCGGATATGTTCACCGCTACAGACGAATTGATTTACCAGAATCGTGTGGCTCAGTATCAGGGTCTGGCTACGCCCAATGGCGAGAAAGAGTTTGAATACTTCAAAGATAAAAATTACAATGTAAACGATTATATCTGGCAAACTCCCTGGAATCAGAAGCATTCTGTAAGTGTATCCGGCGGAAACGATAAGGTTACCTATTATGCTCTGGGTAGTTATATAGGTGAAGAGGGGTCATATAAAAATCTGGAGAACGACAAGTTCAACCTTCGTTCGAATGTAACAGCCAAAATTACAGATCAGATAAAGATGAACTTTAACCTGGCTGCAAATCAGCAGAACCAGCAGCGGTTCTATTGGCCGTTTTCTGACGACGACGAGCAGACCATCGGCGACCTTTATCGTTGTACCTTCAACTGGCCGAAAACCTATCCGTTTTATCTGAATGCAGACGGATCGCCGGCTAACAACGTTACGGATTATCCGGTTCAGACACCTATGGGTAGCTGGCAGGCATGGAATGTGGTTGACCAGGTGGTGGGCGATCGCTATATCAAAACCAGAAAAAGAGAGGTGAATGCAATCTTGTCGTTCGACATAGATTTGGGTAAGTTCATCCCCGGACTAACAACCAAGCTTGTTGGTAATTATATCGGTAACGATTATATGCGTAAAAAATACCTTACTTACCAGCACAACTATGTATGGGCTGCTGCCAACTCGGACCAGAACCGTTTCATCCCGGCTGCACCAGACCCCAATAAGATGAATACGTTTACATTCTCTCAGAATCAGGAGTTTTTGAGTTATAATGTTCATTCATTGTGGAGCGAACAATTAAACTGGTTCCTTAACTATAACCACAGCTTCGGAAAGCACGATGTTTCCGGTACATTGGTGTGGGAACAACAGGCTAACGGCGGCGAAAAGGTTTTTGCCAAGGGCGAAAGTCCGCTTACAAACTACGACCAGATGTTCGTTTACTCTACAGATGCCGAACGTAGATGGGGAGATGCCTGGGAAGTAACCAACGGACGTTTGTCGTGGATCGGTCGCTTTAACTATACCTACGATCAGAAGTATATCGCCGAGTTTTCGTTCCGCTATGACGGAAATACCTTGTTCCCGAAAGAGAAACGCTGGGGATTCTTCCCATCTTTCTCCGGTGCCTGGCGTATAAGCAACGAATCGTTTATGGAAAATACTTCCAATTGGTTGGATAACCTCAAGATCAGAGCATCTTATGGTACAACCGGTAACGATTTGAATGTGAACAACAAGGAAATCGAGCCATTTTCTTATATGAATGTATATCAGTCGGGTTATTCGTACATTTGGGGTGATAACCTGAACTTGGGTATTGAACCTGGCGCAACTCCAAACCCGTACCTTACCTGGGCTACATCGGCTACCTACAACGTTGGATTTGATTTTGGAGTACTTAACAATCGCTTAAGCGGATCGTTTGATGCTTTCTATAAAACAGAAAAAGATATTCTTGGATCCAGAATTGTTACGATTCCCGATACTTACGGACAATCACTTGCTCCCGAAAACTACGCCGAAAGATCCTGGAGAGGGGTTGAGTTTAACGCGATGTGGAGAGATAAAGCCTTTGGCGGTCAGCTTGATTATTCTATCTATGGTAATGTTGGTTTTTCAAAAGACCAATGGGATGTATTGGATCAGACGGCTCTTTATTCTCCCGGCGGAAATCTGGAAGAGTTTTCGGCCATCGGAAAACCTCTTAACCGCTTAAGCGGACTTAAAACGTTGGGTATTATTCGTACGCAGGAACAATTGGACGAGTTGCTTGCCAAAGGATTTAAACAATATGGTAGAAATCCGTATCTTGGCGGACTTTATTTTGAAGATGTACGTGGAGATGGTTATTCACTCGGTCCCGACGGAAAGATTGACGGTAACGACGTTCAGCTGCTTTCAGATAATGCGGCTCCCCGCATCAACTATGGTTTTGGTACAAACCTGTCATGGAAAGGATTTACAATGGACATCCATTTCCAGGGAGTGGGATTGTACGACCGTATGATAAGCAACCTGGGAGAAGGGATGGGCGGAATCCGTCAGTATGGTGGTACGGTAAGACCTTATTATCCTATCTGGACAGATGATGTATGGACTCCCGAAAATCCAAATGCCAAATATCCGAGGGTAATTGGTAAAAGCTGGTACGAATCCGGAACAGGTGCTCAGTCTTTCTGGATCAGAAACGGTGCTTACCTGCGATTGAAAAACCTGAATGTTGGTTATAATTTGCCTAAGAGCTGGATTTCGTTCCTTAACCTTGAATCTGCTCAGCTTTTCGTAAACGGTACCAACCTGTTTGTGCTTTCTGCAATGACAGAGTTCCATGATCCCGAGCAGGATTGCTACGATTCTTATCCGTTAATGAAATCATTTACTTTTGGCGTAGATATTAAATTCTAATAATTGATGGTATGATGAAAACTATAAAATATATAATCGTTTCTGTATTGGCTATGTTTGCAACAACAAGCTGTAATACATTGGATATTGAGGATATCTATGACTACAATGCAGAATTAGTATGGAATGACCAATCGCTGGTAAATGCCTATATGGCCAATCTGTATGCGAACGTGTTTAGTAACTGGTCTCCTTCGCTTGATCAGTCAACACAACAATTATCGGGTATAGTCTTTTATCCGGACCGTATTAACATGACCAACGGCGAGTATAAATTGTGGAACTACACGAATATCCGCTTGATTAACGAGGCTATTCAAAATGTAAGTGCAGGTAATTTGCCGGATAACTTCAAAAATGAGATAATTGCCCAATCTAAGTTCTTAAGGGCATACGTCTACTTCGATATGGTTGTGTATCACGGAGGCGTTCCTTATATTACCGTTCCGCAGGACAAAGATAAAGACGACCTGTATGTGAAAAGAAACTCCACGAAAGAGTGTTTCGACCTGATCATAAAGGACCTGGATGATGCTATCGGTGATTTACCTGAAAGAATCTCCACTTCGTCTGCCAACTTCGGAAAGATTGACGGTTGTTTTGCCACAGCCTTTAAAGCAAAAGTATTGCTTTATAAAGCATCTCCTCAGTTTAATCCATCCAACAAGTGGGATAATGCTTATTGGAAAGAGGCTTATGCCGCCAATGAAGCTGCCTACAATAAACTAAAAGGGTTGGGTTATGCACTAACACCCGATTATGCCAATATATTTTTGAATGAACGTGGTCCGGAGGTTGTTTTCTCTGTTATTAATACCTATCCGAATAAAACAGCCAACTGGGATTACGGTGTACGTCCCGGATCCGAAAGCCGTGGTAATGCGTGGGCTTCGCCAACATGGGATTTCGTTAAAGAGTTTCCTATGAAGGATGGTAAGCTTTACAATGACCCAACAAGCAAGTATTATAAGACAGATGCTAACTTCCTTCAATCATACTGGTTGAACAGAGATCCCCGCTTTGATAAATCGGTGGTTTGGAATGGCTCGGTATACGAAGTTTCAAATAAAAAGGGAAACAGACAGTATACAGCATTGGGTGTTGCGGATGTACTGGACGATTTTGGTGTAAACCCGAAGGCAGGAACCAATTCAACTAACCTGGACTCATATAGTGGTTTCTTTATTCGTAAGGCGAGTGATTTGTCTTTGTTACAGTCGGAAGTGCAGCAATACGACATCGACTATATTGTAATGCGCTTTGCCGAGGTGATGCTTAATTATGCCGAAACAGCCAACGAAACCGGAAAATCGGATGTAGCGTTAACTATCCTGAAGGAAATAAGAAATCGTGCAGGTATTGAAGCCGGGGCTGATGGTAATTATGGTATTACTACCACCACCCGCGAAGGTATCAGAGAGGCTATCCTTGCCGAAAGAAACATTGAATTCTGCTTTGAAGGTAAGTATTTTTGGGATTTGAGAAGACTGAGGATGCTGGACCGTCTGGATGGTAAAACCAAATTTGGAGTAGAAGCCATTGCCATAAATCCGGATGGATCAGAAATGTCTATCGCCGAAGCAAAAGCGAAAGCAGCCAAAAATGAACTCAAGGAGGCCGATTTTAAATACACCGTTCATCAGATTCCTTTTACCGGAGTGAAGATCTCTTCGGTACCCGAAAAATATTATTTCTTCCCAATCAAACAATCAGTCATTGATTTGAACAGTAACATTGAGCAGAATAGTAACTGGGGCGGTACGTTTAATCCAACTTTAGAGTAATGCGTATTTAGATTTAATAAAATCAGAAGCTGTCTTACGAAGGGCAGCTTCTGTTTTTTTATTAAAACTGAATTTAATTTATTGGTATTATTAATAATATGTCTTATTTTTGAGTTTTCGTTTTACTTTATGTGATGTAATTATGAAGAAACCATTCTAAAGATAACAATTATAAAAGAATGGCGAATATTGCAGACATTTAAACGGAAATTGAAGATAATTTGACAGCTAATTAGAGTTGATATGTTCAATATAATAATTATTTTTGCGATTCTTAAAACTATAAGTTTAACATATTTCATACTATGAAAACAAACAGAAGAGATTTCTTAAAGACTCTCGGCGGTGTTGCGGCATTTACAGTAGTCCCGCGGCATGTGCTGGGAAATGGGTTTATTGCCCCAAGTGATCAACTTACCAAAGGTATTATAGGTACCGGAGGAATGGGGCGCGGCCACCTCAACTACGAAGGTACCCGTTTAGTTGCAGTCTGCGACGTTGATAAGAAACACCTTGAACTGGGCAAAAACCTGGTTAAAGACAAAATTGCAGCCTATACAGATTTCCGCGATTTAATTTTGGATAAGAATGTAGACATCGTGCACATTGCAACTCCTCCTCACTGGCACGGAATTATGTCGGTCGAAGCTGCCAAAGCAGGTAAGGATATCTGGTGTGAAAAACCGATGACCCGTACAATCGGCGAAGGTAAACGTGTGATGGAAGCTGTAAAACAATATGGAAGCATGTTCCGTCTTAATACCTGGTTCCGTTTTAAAGATCCTTTCTACGGATTGGGTACGCCCGTTAAACCCTTGAAGAAACTGGTTCAGAGCGGTATGCTGGGATGGCCGTTAAAGGTTACAATCAGCAAACATACCGGATTTGACTGGAAGTTCTACTGGGTAGGGAAAGAATATCTTGAACCGCAACCTGTTCCTGCCGAACTGGATTATGACATGTGGTTAGGCCCGGCTCCTTATAAACCTTACAATGCCCACAGGGTACACCAGACATTCCGTGGATACTGGGATTATGATGGTGGTGGTTTAGGTGATATGGGACAGCATTATATCGACCCCGTACAGTATATATTAGGAAAAGATCATACAAGCCCTGTTAAAGTTGAGGTGGATGCTCCACAACAGCATCCGGATGCAGTAGGAACCTGGCGTTCCATTACCTACACTTACGAAGACGGTTGCCAGATTGTTCTTTGGGGTGGCGATTATGGTAATCCGGATACACCTTACATTGCAGGTCCGAATGGTAATGTTTATAAGAATTTTGTTTGTGATATTCCAAACTGGGAAAAGAAATTAGCAGATTATCCGGAACCCGAACCTCAAATCTCTGAGTTCCTTACCAGTGTTAAGACCCGTCAGAAATTTGCATTGAACGAAGAAAACGGATTCCGTTCTGCTACCATTGTTAATATGGGAGCGGTAGCGTTGCGTTTGAACCGTACCTTGCATTTTGATCCTGTTAAACTTGAATTTGTCAATGACGAAGCAGCAAACCGTCTGTTGGATCAGCCGGCGCGTGCACCTTGGAATATCTAATCTTATAAATTGAAATATAGATGAAAAAAATATATTTGCCAATAGGCGCATTATTATTATCGGCATCTCTTTGGGCGCAAGAGCCACAGGGCAGAACAGCCAGTACCATTGTTGCCGATGTTTTGGCGCAAATGCCGGCACAAAAACAGGCAGAATACAATAAGTTACTTCAGTCTCTTTCTACTACAGGAGAAGATGGTGTAGCCATGTTGGTTAAAATGATTAACGAACCGGGTAAAGGAAGCAACTCTCAGGTGGAATACGCACTGAGCGGACTTACCCATTATGTGATGGCAACGGGTAACGAAAGCGCACGTTTAACTACTGCTACTGCTTACGGCAAGGTGCTCGAACAGGTTTCAAACCGCGAAATCAAAGCCTTTATCATTCGCCAGCTTCAGTTGGTTGGAAAGGATGAAAGCGTATCTGTACTTGCCAAATACCTGACTCAGGAGAATCTGGCCGGACCAGCTGCCCGTGCTTTGGTATCCTTTAATTCAGCAAAAGCTGATAACGCGCTAACAGCAGCATTGCAGTCGGCCAAAAACAATGTATCCATCCAGAAAGACATCATTCAGGCAATTGCCGAAGCTGATGCAACGGGAGTGGAGCAGGCCTTGTTGGATCTGTTGGCTACTCAGGATCAGAATTTGCAGAAAGTAACGCTGTATGCACTGAGTCAGATCGGATCAGCCACTTCGTTAAACGCCCTGGGAGCATTGGCAGAAAAGTCAGCTTTCACAATGGAAAATACCGGAGCAAACGAAGCCTACATCGCTCTGATTAAAAAGTTGGCTGCCGATGGAAATACGCAGGCTGCCGAAGCTGCTGCAAACGACCTGCTTAGCAAAGCAACTAAACTTGGTAAAACACAGACACGTAATTCTGCCCTCGAAATACTGCTCTCTATTCAAAAAGAGAAAGGTTTGAAGCTGGTTCTTGCAGCATTGAAGGATGCTTCTAAGGAATACCGCAATGCGGCATTAGATTATACCTCTTCAATTGTTAACGACGAAGTATACGTTACCCTGTTCAAAACAATGGATAAAGCCAAACCCGAACCAAAAACAGACATCCTTAACTGGATTGCCAGTCAGAGTGAATGTCCGGTTCAGCGTGAAGCTATCCGCAAAGTGATGATCAAATTTGATCAGCCAGCCACCGAACTGATACGCAAACAGGTAAAGAATAACGATTTTGGAGTGAAAGAAGCTGCCGTATGGGCATTGGTTAAGTTGGGAGATCCCAATACAATCGGTGATATTTCGGCACTACTTACTTCATCAGACGAGCAGGTTGTGAAATTAGCTCAACGTGCCCTGGCCTCTTTCAAGGGTGATATATCAACACCTGTGGTAAAGGCAATTGATAAATCTAAGGAAGCCGGCAAAATAGCTGGAATAGAACTGTTGGCTCAGCGTAAGTCTTCTGCCAATCTTAACACTGTTCTGGCGCAGACTAAATCAGACAATGAGTCTGTAAAGAAAGCGGCTTATGCTGCATTGAAAGATGTGGTGGAGGAAAGAGATCTTGTAAACATGTGCGGAATGCTTGAAACGGCAGACGCTTCTACTATTGTTCCATTGCAACAGGCTGTAATTACAGCTGTTAGCGGAATGAGTAAAGAAGCCCAGGTTTCTACAATCAGCAACCGGATGTTGCAGGCAGGCGAAAGTAAAAAACACCTTTATTATATCGTGTTGGCACAAACAGGCGATGCAAAAGCACTTTCTGTAATCTCGGAAGGCTTTGCTAAAGGTCAGGGAGCCGCAAAAGATGCAGCTTTTGAAGCATTGATGAGCTGTAAAGGTCTTGAAGCTGCCGATGCACTCTATGCTATCTGCAAAGATTCATCTGCTCCGGGCTATTTTGACCGTGCAATGAATGCATATGTTAAATTGGTTTCGAATGCTCAATATACCGGCGAAAACCGATTGATCCGTTTAAGAAAAGCAATGGAGATCGCCAAGACCGATGCTCAGAAGGTTGCCATCTTAAAGCAAATTGAACGCACAGGTACTTACCTGGGTATGTTGTATGCCGGCGAATTCTTAAATGAAAAACCGTTACAGCAAGCTGCAGCTAACGCTGTTATGAATATTGCTCTGGGTAATAAAACCTATACCGGCGAGAATGTAAAGACGCTTTTAAACAAAGTGAAAGAGGTTCTCGACAATCCGGATGCAGGTTATCAGAAACAGGCTATCCAAAAGCATCTGGATGAAATGGCAGACGAAAAAGGTTTTGTATCGTTGTTTAACGGAAAAGACCTGAGCGGATGGAAGGGCTTGGTTAAAAACCCAATCTTGCGTGCTAAAATGAAACCAGAAGAGTTGGCTGCCGAACAGGCTAAAGCCGACGAGAAGGCTCGTTCTACCTGGTCTGTTCAGGATGGAGTATTGGTATTTAACGGTAAAGGTGATAACCTTTGCACCGATAAGCAATATGGTGATTTTGAAATGTACGTTGACTGGATGCTTGACCCTGCAGGTCCTGAGGCTGATGCCGGAGTTTATCTGCGCGGTACTCCCCAGGTTCAGATTTGGGATACAGCCCGTGTAAAGGTAGGTGCCCAGGTTGGATCGGGTGGTTTGTATAACAACCAGAAAAATCCTAGTCAACCGTTGAAGGTGGCCGACAATAAGTTGGGCGAGTGGAACAGCTTTTATATTAAAATGGTGGGCGACCGTGTAACGGTTTACCTGAATGGCGAGCTTGTAGTGAACAATGTAATTCTGGAAAATTACTGGGATCGTTCGCAACCTATCTTCCCGATAGAGCAGATCGAATTACAGGCACACGGAAGCAAAGTAAGCTATCGCAATATTTTAGTGAAGGAACTAAAACGCGCAGAACCATTCCAACTTTCGGAACAAGAAAAGAAAGAAGGTTTCAAGGTGTTGTTTGACGGAACGAATATGCACAACTGGACTGGTAATACGGTAGACTATGTATTGGAAGACGGTTGTATTTCGATGAAGCCAAGTACTGCGCACGGTGGCAATCTGTATACAAAAGATGAATACAAAGACTTTGTGTATCGTTTCGAATTCCAGCTTACACCGGGAGCCAACAACGGATTAGGTATCCGTACTCCGATGGAAGGTGATGCAGCTTATGTAGGTATGGAATTGCAGATTCTGGACAATGAAGCTCCTATCTACAAAGACCTCAAGGTATATCAATACCATGGATCTGTATATGGAATTATTCCTGCAAAAAGAGGATTCCATAAACCAATGGGCGAGTGGAACTACCAGGAGGTTGTAGCCAAAGGAAACCGTATTACGGTTACTTTGAATGGAACTGTAATTTTGGATGGTGATATTAAAGAGGCTACCAAGAATGGTACACCTGATGGAAAACAACATCCGGGCTTGTTCAACGAAAAGGGTCACATCGGATTCCTTGGTCATGGTTCTCCTGTAAAGTTCAGAAACATCCGTGTCAAAGAATTGAAGAAATAAGAACTCTGCTTTTATCGTGAATTAAAGGGCGTCCAACAGGTTTGGATGCCCTTTTTTAGTTGTTTAAAGCCATTCATCGCTTTTATATACCATGTTTATGGTATTCGAAATGCCTATATCGAGTGATATCGGCTAAGTCTGCTTGGTCTATCTTTGCTGAAAACAATTCATAAAAAAACAGATAGATTATGGGACTTAATAATGCTAGATTCGAAACGTTGCAAGTGCATGCCGGACAAGTAGTAGATCAAACCACTCACTCCAGAGCAGTGCCGATATATCAGACTTCATCCTATGTGTTTGAGGATGCCAAGGATGGCGCCGATTTATTCGGACTTAAAAAGTTCGGAAATATCTATACCCGTCTGATGAATCCAACTACCGATGTATTCGAAAAACGTATTGCGGCTCTCGAAGGCGGAGCTTCTGCTCTGGCGACCTCTTCGGGGCAATCGGCTCAGTTTATCGCATTGAATAACATCCTGGAGGCTGGCGATAATTTTATTTCCACATCCCATCTCTACGGTGGAACATATAACCAGTTTAAGAATCAGTTCAAACGTCTGGGTGTGGAGGTTCGTTTTACACCCAACGATTCCCCCGAAGCTTTCGAAGCCCTTATCGACGATCATACCAAAGCTCTTTATCTGGAAACGATTGGTAATCCGGATTTGAATATTCCCGATTTTGAAGCGATTGCACGAGTAGCAGATGCACACCAGATTCCATTGGTGGTAGATAATACCTTTGGGGCAGGGGGTTTTTTATTCAGACCACTTGACCATGGAGCATCCGTGGTGGTTGAAAGTGCTACGAAATGGATTGGCGGTCATGGTACCTCTTTGGGCGGTGTGATTGTAGATAGTGGCCGTTTTAACTGGGGTAACGGAAAATTCAGAGCCTTTACAGAGCCGTCCGACAGTTACCATGGGTTGGTATTCTGGGATGTATTTGGCGACAAAGGTCCGTTCGGCAACATTGCCTTTACCTTGAGGGCACGGGTGGAAGGGCTCAGAGACTGGGGTAATGCCATCAGTCCGTTCAACTCCTTCCTGCTTATTCAGGGTCTAGAAACGTTGTCGCTGCGAGTGGAGCGTCATGTTTCCAATGCATTGGAACTGGCAAAGTGGCTTGAAACCCTCCCGGAAGTAGAGTATGTAAACTATCCCGGATTAGTAAGCAGTCCTTACCACGAACTGGCAAAGAAGTATTTTAAACATGGTTTTGGCGGAGTGTTGTCCTTCAAGCTAAAAGGAGGAGCAGAGAAAGCCGACAAGCTGATAAACGGACTCTCGCTGATCAGTCACCTGGCAAACGTAGGAGATGCCAAATCTGTTATTATCCACCCCGCAGCTACAACACACGAGCAGCTATCGGAAGAGGATAAGATTGCTGCCGGAGCTGTACCCGGATTATTGAGAATATCGGTTGGTATCGAGCATATTGAAGATATAAAAAGCGATATCAAAGCAGCTCTTTCTAATTTATAATATTTCCTTTCCCAATCATATATGAATGGATAACAAGCCTTATATGTTTTGAAAACAAGCTATATATGAATGATAAGCAAGCTCTATATGATTGAGGAACGGTGTGTATATGATTGATAATCAGACTGTAGTGTATTGAAGTTTCTTAGGACAATGAATGGGGGAAAATCCTATTATTTTTTACTTGAAAAGTAATGAGAAACGTCTCAAAAAGTATATACATTTTGAGCAAAAAGTCCTAACATTTTGAGGAAAAAGTCCAAACATTTTGCGCAAAAAGTCCTAACACTTTATTCACGAAGTGACTCGCACTGAATTTGGTTTACACTGCCCAAATAATGGGTTATGGGGAGCTGGATTTCTGTTGGCTAAACCTGGTTAGGGCTTGATACCCTAATCAGGTTTTACTATTTAATTTGAGTAAATGTTTTTTGATTCTTTAAACTGAGAAACTAGACATATCAGAAATCATTCTACTGAAAGTTTGGACACTTTTCAAATCATTAAACCGAGAATCCAGACATCTCTTCAAATGTCATACTGCGATTCTTTACACCTTACCAAAATCCATCCTAAAATAGTTTACACCCGATGGATATATCTGAACCGGACTTGCTGCAGGTTCAAACGTAGGCTTGGTTCAATTGCAAGCTGGTTCTTACAGACTGCCGATCAGTGAGGTCAGATTGGCGGTGATAAGTCTCACGGCGATAGCTAGCAGAATGATTCCGAAGAATTTACGCATCACATAGATACCGCTTTTGCCGAAAAACTTTTCTACAACGTATACCTTCTTTAGTACTACATAAACCACTATCATATTTAACGCCACAGCAATGATAATATTCAGGATATTATATTCTGCCCGCAACGAAAGCAATGTAGTAAAGGAGGCTGCACCGGCAATAAGCGGAAATACCAGAGGTACAATGGTTGCTGTACCACCCGGACTATCATTCTTAAAAATTTCTATGTTAAAGATCATCTCTACGGCAAGCACAAAGAGAACAAGTCCGCCAGCTACCGCAAACGATGATATATCTACCTGGAATAAAGCGAGCAGAGCCTGACCGACAAATAAGAATGCCACTAAAATAACAAACGAGATGAGAGCTGCTTTACCTGCCTCGAAAGTCTGGTCCTTCTGCTCGAGGCTAATAATAATGGGAATAGCTCCCAATATATCAATTACAGCAAATAGTACCACAAAAGCACTTAAAACCTCTTTAAAACTAAAAAATAAATCCATCTGGTTTAAAATTTAACTGTTATTACCTGGAAAAATCCATTCAATTCAATCCGATTGATATTGTCAATTTGTCTGCAAAGCTACAAAAAAATAACAGAAAATAATGATTTTTTACAAATTACAGGGTATTATTTGGGTTTGTTTCAAGATAATTGCAATGCTTAGTCGAAGAGGAAAGGTGTAAAATAGGCCTTCATCCGATGGTGTAAGGTGCCGGCTTCATTGCTCTGTCGAAAAGGAGAGATGTAAACTCCCGAAGCTTTAAGCCGGGCTTCGGGAGTTTTTTTATTTATAATCCGCTAAAATCTACGTCCTTGAACAATAGCGATGGGATTCGCCATGATGACGATTTACGGATGTCATTACCTGCCTCGGACAAGTTGTTCCATAAAGTAATCATGTTTCCGGTTACGTTCATTTCGGAGATAGGTTGTGTGGTTTTACCGTTTTCGATATGGAAACCTTCAATACCGTAAGAAAAATCGCCGGTAGTGCTGTTGCAGTTTCCACCGTTGAAACCGGTAACAAGTATTCCTTTCTCGAGCGATGCAACCAGACCGTTCACGTCTTTCATTCCATGTTGCATGGTTAAGATAGAGGGAGAACTGATGGTGCTCTTCACCTGCATTTTATTTGCATTATAGGTGTCGATAAAATAGGTGTTCAGCACTCCTTCATTGAAAATTGCACGCGGGGTAGTGGCAACACCTTCGTTATCAAAATAACGGGCGCCTTCGGCCTTTACCAGATGCGGTTCGTCTTTGATGGTGACGTTGCTTCCCAACACCAGCTTGTCTTGTTTATCAAGCAGGAACGAATTCTTTTGCTGAATGGCCGATCCGTACAAAGCTCCGATTACCGGAGATAATAGGCGGGAAGAATTCATATTGTCTACCACCATGGCATACTTGCCGGATGCTATCTTTTGTTGTCCTAATTTTTGAAGCACCCGTTCGATGGACTTTGTACCGATTCCGTTTTTCTGTAGTTCGTTGTAATAGATAGACGAATCGTACCAGTAAGATTCCGGACGGGCATCGCCTTCGCCTTTAATGCTTACATTGCCTACCAACGTAAAAGACGAGTTGGCACTTTCTCCTTCGAATCCGTTACTGGCTACCATGTATTTGAAGCTTTTTTCGTCTCCATATGATCCGTTGGACGAGATGATCCGTTTGTCTTTTCCGTAAATCTCTTCGCAAACCTTCATGGCAAGTCCTACTTTATCGTCCGGATTGATGGAGTCGAACGAGGGATCTATCAAGTCGAGTGGCACGCCTCCTCCTTTGTAATAGAACGAGGAATCGGGTAGGGTGCGGAATTTATCTTCGGCAAGAAACCGGGTAGAATTGATGCCTTCTTTAATAAATCGTTCGAGTTCGGCCTTGTTTAATCTATTGGTCGAAAAAGAACCGTATCTTCCGTCAACAAAGATATTGATGACAAGTCCGTTTTCGGATGCCTGCTGCAGCTTGTCAATTTTCATGTCGCGCACTTCAATCGAGCTGCTGAATCCGGTGTACAAGCTAACGCGGGAAGCCTGACTGCCATTTCTAAGGGCAAATTCCATTGCCCATTGTGCAAGTAATTTATGTTCGTTCGATATCATATCAATTTTCTCCTCCAACTGTTAGTTTGCTGACCAATGCGGAAGGCATTCCGCAGGTAACCGGACAGGACTGTCCGTCTTTTCCGCAAGTCCAGGTTCCGTTGTCCATCTTATAATTATTACCCACCATGGTGATGTCTGCCAAAGCCTTCGGACCGTTACCGATGATGTTTATATCTTTGATAGGTTGAGTAAGCTTGCCATCCTCGATTAAATAACCAGACTTAACGAAGAAGGTGAAGTCGCCGGCCCCGATCTGAACCTGCCCGTTGGTAAATACATCGGCAAAAATACCTTTCTTTACCGAAGCGATCATCTCTTCTTCCGTTACGTTTCCATCTTCCATATAGGTGGCACGCATACGGGGCATAGGCATCTGACGGAACGATTCGCGCCGGCCATTACCCGTAGAACGTATGCCGTAGTGTTTGGCACTGATGCGGTCGTGCAGGTAGCTGGTTAGAACGCCGTCTTTTACGATGTATGTTTTTTGTCCCTCTATACCTTCGTCGTCTATGTTTACAGAACCCCGGTTAAAAGGAATGGTACCGTCGTCTACCACATTGATATGTTCGTTGCAAATCTTTTTATTGAGCTGATCCGAGAATATGGAGGTGTTCTTTCGGTTGAAGTCGGCTTCGAAAGCGTGTCCTATAGCCTCGTGTAGCAGAATACCCGAACCTCCGGCACCCATAACCACCGGCATTTCTCCGCCTTTAGGCTTTACAGCTTCGAACAGGATGGATGTCTTTTTTACAGATTCGTTTGCCAGTTCGTCAATCAATTCGTCGGTAAGAAATTCGGTACCCATACGAAAAGCTCTCGATGCATAGGCATTCTCAATTTTGCCGTTGGCTTCCATAATGCATTGAACACCTAATGTAACCATGGGGCGGTAATCGTAATACATAATGCCTTCCGAATTGCAGAAAAGAATGTGCGAAGTAGAATCGCTAAGAGATGCCGATACCTTGTGAACCCTTTTGTCTAAAGCGAAAACCTTTTCATTCAGTTTCTGAAGATGGGGCATCTTTTCGTTTACGGCAATTTCACTCCAGGGAGTCTTCACCGCATAATAATTCTGAACAATGGGCTTCTCTGTAAGATTCACCGCAGCCTTGTTTCCTTTTACATTGGCAATACGAGCCGCAGTACGGGCCGCCGTAAGCATGTCTTGCAAAGTGACGTTTTCTACGTATGCATAACCGCTCTGATCGCCCGACAGAACACGGATACCAACACCATAATCTATATTTGAACTGGCACGGTTCACTGCCCCGTCCTGTAGTCCGATATAGTTGTTAAACGAATGTTCAAAAAAGAGATCGGCATAATCGCCCCCTTTTTCGAGAGCTACCCCCAAAACCTTTTTTAAATCGCCTTCCGAAACACCGAAGTGATTCAAGGCAAATAACACGCCGGCGGCTTTGCCGGCATAACTTTCTGCAACTTCACCTAATATTGAGGGAGTAGCTAAAGATCCCAGCATAACAATTCCTCCTGTTTTAATAAATTCCCGTCTGTTAAAGCTCATAACTTTTTCTTTTTTGTGTTATTGCTTCTGCTTACGCGCCCAATCCATCACATTGGCTGGCGGACGTTGAGCCATGAGTTCCTTTTTCATGAAATCCATGTAAGGCGCAATATGTGTGAAGTATTTTTTTAAACCTTTACACAAATAGTTTAGTCCCGGTTCGCCGTCGGCTGTTGTAAGAAAACGGTTTTTCGGGCATTCCCCGTTGCAGGCAAAAAGGTATTCGCACGATTTACACTGATTGGGCAGCGTATCTGCCTTATCGGCGCCAAATTTAAGTTGCTTTGGCGAATACATCATTTCCGTTAACGAGTGTGTACGTATATTTCCGAGTTTATATTCCGGAAAAACATAATGGTCGCAACTATAAACATCTCCGTTAAATTCCATAATACCTGCATGTCCGCATGTTTTTGCCAGCGTACATATACCGGGTTGTTCTCCAACCCAGTTGGCCAGGGCTGCATCAAACAGCTGAACGAAATAGGTTCCCACGTCCTCCTTTAACCATTCGTCGAATATGGCGCAGAGAAAATTGCCCCATTTTTCGGAATCAACAGTAAAAGGCGCAAGCTTTATTTCCTGATTCTGTTGTAGCGGATGAGTAAGTTTAGTACCGTCGTTCTGTTCATGAATACGTTCCACAATGGGTGAAAACTGAATATAATGACATTCTATTTCCTTAAAGAAATTATAAAACTCGAGGGGATAGTCAACATTGTAGTCGTTAACCACAGCCATCGCATTATATTCGACTCCGTGTTTTTTTAACAGGTCGATTCCCTTCTTTACCTTATAAAAGGAGGGTTGTCCCTGCTTGTTCCGTCTGTATTCGTCGTGGAACTCCTGTGGACCGTCAATTGATATCCCCACCAGGAAGTTATTCTCTTTAAAGAATTGGCACCATTCATCTGTAAGCAACGTTCCGTTTGTCTGGATACAATTATCTATTTGTTTGCCACGTCCGTATATTTTCTGAAACTCCAGCGCCTTTTTATAAAAGCTGATAGGACGCATCAGTGGTTCACCTCCGTGCCATGTAAATAAGATTTCGCTCATAGTCTGACTGTTGATGTACTCTTGAACAAATTTCTCAAGAAGCTCATCAGTCATTATACTATTTTTCTTTTCCGGATAAAAGTTCCCTTTTTCAAGGTAATAGCAATATTTGCAAGCCAGATTACATACAGACCCCACAGGTTTCACCATCATGTAAAGCGGACGCGCAAAGGGCGTAGCTAATGTACTCATAGGCTCTCGTAATCGGTTTCCTGAAATCCGCTGACTTCAGTTTCCCATCTTTCTTTTACAAATGAAACATGATCGGGATGGTTGTTGTACGTCTCGAAATCCGTACGGTTCGTAAAGACCATCGAAAATCCGAAGTCGAATGTGCACTTGGGACTGGTCTGGCGGAATACCTGGAAATTTCTGACAACCGGGATAGATGTTAGAATCTTCTTTCCGTCGGACAGAAAGGCGTTTGTAGCATCCGATTCTTTGCCATGCTTTAGGCTAAAAGCAACTGTATGAAGTATTTCTCCGGGTTTTAATGTGCAAGCGGCGTCGTCTTTACAAGAAGTAAGCACTCCCGCTGTAGCCGACACGGCTGTGGCGACTGATGCCGTTTCTAAAAATCTGCGTCTGTTCATAGACTACTATTATATATGTATTATTGAACTGTTTAGATTACAAATGTAATAGAATTTGGAATAAACGGGCAGCCTTTACCCATTTATTTCAGTTTTTCTTTTATCCCATTCCGGATTAACTTCATTAATAAAATAAAAAAATACCTACATTTGCACCTTCGAAATAAGCAGATAGCGATAAATGAATAAAGACACGACTTTTGGCAGACTGATAGGAATCCTATTCATAACTATGTTTGTTTGCCTGGCTCTATATATGCTGCCCGACACTATCCTGGGATACAAAATAAAGAAAGTAGACTTACTTTCGGATCTCAGAATCAAAGATGACTCGGTGTCTATCGACCAATTGAAACGCAAACTTGCCATAGCCGATTCGTTGCTGACAGACTCTATCAATAAAGCCCGGTTGGCACAATCGGCCGAAACCGATTCGTTTTCAATCGCCCTAAGGGATTCACTTTACAAAGCAATGCAATCGTCATGGTCGGCAGCCGACTCGCAGGGGGTACGGCTGGAGGATTTTTCACTGGGACATGTAGGTTTAAAACGCTTCTTTGCAGCACTTAAGAATGCCCAGGAGCGAAGAGGGCAGGTCCGCATCGCATTTATGGGAGATTCGTTCATAGAAGGAGATATCATGGTAGCCGATTTTCGTAATGCCATGCAACAAAAGTTTGGCGGACGAGGCGTCGGTTTTGTCCCTATCGCTTCTTCTGTTTCGCAATATCGTCCCACGGTGGAACATCACTTTGGCGGATGGAATACATTCTCGCTGCTTACAGATAAAAGTAAGAAATATACATTGCCCGGAATGGTGTTTGAAGCCCAAGAGGGTGCAAATGCTAATTTCCGAACCGTAAACCGTTATGCAACTCTCCGTGAAGTCTCCGCCCTAAAGCTGGTATACGAACAGAATGCCAATTCGCAGGTTCAACTTGTCAGCAACAGCTCGGCAGATACTGCTTACCAGGATCTTCCGGCAACGAATACGGTTACGCAACGAACCTGGACAGGTCACTTTACCAATGCCTCTTTCCGTTTTAACCGCACCGAAGGATTACGTGTACTGGGCGTTTCGATGGAAGATACAACAGGCGTTGTGGTAGATAATTATTCCTTACGCGGAAACTCGGGCCTTATACTGGAACAGATGGATCCTTCCAGGTGCGAAGCTCTGAATGCCATCCGCAGGTACGATTTAATCGTACTGCAATATGGACTCAATGTTGTAAGCGACGAGATGCTTCATTATGGCTGGTACCGCCAGCGAATGGTGCAGGTGATAAAACATGTGCAGCGCTGTTTCCCCAATGCTGATATTCTATTGCTGGGGGTATCCGACCGCAGCCGACAGGAAGAGGGTACCTTCAAAACTATGCCAGCTGTATTGGCCCTCTTGCATGCACAACGGCAGATTGCTCAACAAGCAGGCGTTTGTTTCTGGAACGTGTTCGGTGCCATGGGTGGCGAAAACAGTATGGTGAGATATGTAGACAACAACTGGGCAAGCAAAGACTACACACACCTCAGTTTCAGAGGAGGGAAGGAGATAGGAATGTCTCTATTCAAAGCAGTGTTAATAGAAAAACAATTTTATGATGAAGCAGAAAAAGCACTTCGATAAAGAGACCTTGATGGGTTGTCTTATTGCATCACTCGTGCTTGTTTCAAGCATTCATTTTGCATTCGGAGTCACAAAAGGCTCTGATACGAACTTGTTGCCGACTGCAACTCTCGAATTACTGCCCGTTCCTTCTGCCGGATCAGTTTCTTTTGAGGTTGATTCGCTGAATGTGATTCAGGACAACCAGCATGCGCTGGATCCGATCTTTCGTTTGCTTGATTCTTTGCGATCGGGAAAAGATACGGTACTTACTATCGTACATTTGGGTGATTCTCATCTGCAGGCAGGATACAATACGGGTAAAATAATGCGGTTGATGCAACATGATTTTGGCAATGCGGGCAGGGGATGGATTTCTCCTTTAAAATTGTCTAAGACCAACGAGCCCGACGATTATTTCATCCGTTCCGAAAATAACAGCTGGGTGTCCGGACGTATTACACAATCGGCCCCCAAATGCCTGATCGGTCCCGGGGGAATTGGAATTCAAACTAATCTTCATAACGTAAACCTGGATGTTTCAATTGCTCCAAATAACGGAATGGGTTATTCATTCAATAAGGCCATCTTATACCGTCACCCTCAGGCTGCCTTTCTGCAGCCATCTGATCCCGATCATCGCATTGTTGCTTTAAAAGGAGCCGATACAACAGACCCCGCTCTGGTTGCAGATACCTTCTGTTTGCCTAAGCTTACAGATGTATTGTCACTGAAGGGTGTCGCGGATAAAGTCGATTCTACAAATACAGGTAGTTCCGATGCGTTTATGAATACCTTCTACGGGTTA
Source organism: Macellibacteroides fermentans (assembly GCF_013409575.1). Lineage (NCBI taxonomy): Bacteria > Pseudomonadati > Bacteroidota > Bacteroidia > Bacteroidales > Porphyromonadaceae > Macellibacteroides > Macellibacteroides fermentans. The sequence goes on from NZ_JACCCY010000001.1 coordinate 51,960, forward strand.
TCTCTTACCAATGGCAATCCCGGGGTTTTGTATCATTCCATCGGAGTAAACGGTGCTTTGTACGAAAACTATACCAAAGAAAGCTATGTAAGGCAACTGGCTTTGTTAAAACCTACATTGCTTATTATATCGCTGGGCACCAACGAAAGTTTTGGCAGGAATTTCAATAAAGCAGATTTCGAGAAACAGATAGATCGTTTTGTTACGATGCTTAAAACTTACATGCCCGAAACAACATTGATGCTTACAACTCCGGCCGAGTGTTACAAACGGACGCGTGTCAAGAAAAAAAGAGTCTATGTAAGAAATACCCGCACCGAGCAGGTGGCTCAGACAATTGTAAATTATGCAAGGGAGAAGGGTATTGCCTGTTGGGATCTATTTTCGGCAACCGGAGCCGATGGTTCTTGTAAAAGTTGGTACAAGGCGGGTTTGTTTGGAAAAGACCGGGTTCATTTTACTGTAGAAGGATATAAGGAACAAGGAACGTTGTTCTACAAGGCATTTATCAAAAAATATAACAATCATCTCGAACAGAATGGAAATCTTTAATCTGGATTTATCACGTATTCCCAGTTTGCTTGGGTATCAACCTGGCGCTCCTATGATTTTTAGCAGCGGTCTGTTTTTCTTTCTGTTTATTTTATTTGTATTGATTTATATACCGTTGAGAAAATACTCATATGCAAGGATATTCTATGTAACACTTTTTTCTCTCTATTTTTATTATAAAAGCAGCGGAATCTGGTTTCTGTTATTGATGTTTACAGCTTCGTCCGATTTTTGTATCGGCCGACTTCTTTCTTTGTCGTCCAACAATCTGGAGCGTAAATTGCTGGTAGCATTAAGCCTTTGTGTAAACCTGGGTATGTTGGGCTATTTTAAATATACCAACTTTTTATGTCAGGCATTTACAGGTCTCGGAGTTGAAATAGGACAGATTTTCGGTATCGAGCAATTGCAGAAGCTTAGCTATCAGCCGATGGATATCTTCCTGCCGGTTGGTATTTCTTTTTTTACGTTTCAGTCGTTAAGTTATATTATCGATATCTATCGCGGACGAATTCAATCGCTGAAAAGATGGATCGACTATGTGTTCTATGTTTCGTTCTTCCCTCAGCTGGTAGCCGGACCGATTGTTCGTGCGCGGGATTTTATTCCACAGATATATAAAACACCTTCGGTATCGAAAGCCGAATTTGGAGAAGGGCTTTTCCTGATTGTGTGCGGATTATTTAAGAAGGCGGTGATTTCCGATTATATAAGCCTGAATTTCGTAGATCGTATTTTCGACGCTCCGTTGCTATACACGGGGGTAGAAAACTTATTGGGCATCTATGGATATGCATTGCAGATTTATTGCGACTTCTCCGGCTATTCGGATATGGCAATCGGTATCGCTTTACTGCTTGGGTTCAGGTTCAATATCAATTTTGATTCACCCTATCAATCGGCCACCATCACCGAATTTTGGCGTAGATGGCATATCTCTCTTTCTTCCTGGTTAAAAGATTATCTATATATCTCCTTGGGTGGTAACCGAAAAGGAAAGGTTCGGACCTATCTTAATCTGTTAATAACCATGCTTCTGGGCGGTTTGTGGCACGGTGCTTCTGTGCGTTTCCTTATCTGGGGAGCTATTCACGGAATATCCCTGGCTGTACACAAATTCGTGATGGGCCGATTTAGCAGCTTTAAGCAATCGGGCGAATTGATGAATCCGCTTCGAAGGGTAATCGGAGTGCTTATAACATTTCATGTTGTATGCTTCGGATGGATTTTTTTCCGTGCAGATTCCATGCAACGGGTAGGAGAGATGCTTACTCAGATTGCAACAAACTTCCATCCCGAAGTTTTTCTTCAATTCCTATCTGGTTACAAAGTGGTATCATTTATGATGATTACAGGGTATCTGATGCACTTTATGCCTAGAAAAGCAGAAATGAAAATGCAGCTGGCTGTAACTAAGTCGCCTTTGGTTATCCAGGCGTTGATACTAATTATAGCTGTATTTATTGTTTTTCAGGTTAAAAGTGCCGGGGTTCAACCCTTTATCTATTTTCAGTTTTAACAAACATCCGGACATCACTTCCGGATAATTCCTGGAAAATCTGAAGATCGAATTCCGGTATCACCGCCAGAACATGGTCAAATACATCGGCTTGGATGGTTTCATAGATTACCCAATCTTTGATGGATGAGAAAAAGTAGAGTTCCATAGGAATACCTTTCTCCGTGGGTTGCAGGTGCCTTACCATACATATCATCTCTTTGTTCACTTCCGGAAGACTTTCGAGGTAGCGTTGCAGATAGGCACGGAATACACCCAGGTTAGTCTGACGTCTGCCATTTACTAAAATAGTATTGTCAATCTGATTTGTCTGATTGTAAGTTTGAAGTTTATTTTCTGTGTCATCTATATACCCGGCAAGAAGAGATATCTTACGGTATTTTTCCAGCATTTCGGGTGTACAGAACTTTACGCTGTTCATGTCAAGATTGATAGATCTTTTGATTCGTCTTCCGGGAGATTCACGCATTCCTCTCCAGTTCTGAAAAGATTCGCTAATAAGTGCGTAAGGAGGGATGGTGGATATGGTATTGTCGAAATTCTTTACCTTGACTGTATTTAACGTAATTTCAATTACCGTTCCGTCGGCTCCGTACTTGGGCATCGAAATCCAGTCGTCCACCCGTAACATATCGTTGGCCGACAGCTGGATGCCCGCTACAAATCCCAGGATTGTGTCCTTAAACACCAACATCAGAATGGCTGCAGATGCACCAATTCCCGTAAAAATAGTGGAGGGAGATTCGTTTATAAGTATGCTGATCAACAGTATGATTCCTACTGAGAATAAGATAACCTGCACAATCTGGACAAAACCTTTCAGTGGCTTGTCTTTAAATTTGTCGTTTCTGTGAAATAATTCCACCCCAAGATTCAGGAGGCTGTTTATAAAAAGAAGCGAAACAGTTATGATATATATCTGGCATAGTTTCTGCAACAAGACGAGTATTTCTTTATCTGCAGGTGATGGATAGGCTAGTGGAAGCATAGTGAAAATAAGAATGGAAGGAATGATATGCATTCCTTTGTTTATTATTTTCTTTTCAATGATTAAATCGTCCAGCTGATTAGTCGTTTTCTTGGCAAACTTTTTAAATGCTCCCAATAAGATGTACCTGCAAATATAATCTACTGCCAAAGCAAGCAATATAATTATAAGTAGTACAGCAAAATTGTCGAGATAGTCTGCTACGCTTACAGATGTGCCAAAGTTCAGCAACTTTTGATTAAACCAATTGGTAATTTGTTCCATAAATCTTTTATTTCTCAGAATTTGATATCCCTGCAAAAGTAATAAAAGGTTTGGTATTTTTTACAGAATTTAGCTGCTGACTTACTTTATAACTGGATTAAGATTTTAATTCTGTACAAAATGAATAACCTGCACAATGAAGGTTAACCAACTTTTTTAAGTATGTTTGTATATTAAATCAGATAATTGATACTACTAATATGACCCCATTTTTATATAAGGTTGCATCGTGCTTTTATGATACTTATGGTACGGAAATAAACGAGTTGGCTTTTGTTTTCCCGAATAGGAGAGCCGGACTTTTCTTCCAAAAGTATTTATCCGAAATTGCGCAAAAACCGATTTTCTCACCGCTTACGCTCACCATCAGTGATTTGTTTACTCAGCTCAGCGGAAAACAATCGGCCGACAGAATCAGCATGCTTTTTTCATTGTACACTATTTATATTGAAAAAAGCGGATCGCAGGAGTCGTTCGACGAATTTCTTTATTGGGGAGAGATGTTGTTGAATGACTTTGATGACATTGATAAATACATGGTAAATGCAGCCAAACTGTTTTCGAATGTAACAGATTTACGTGAGATCGAGTCAGATTTTAGTTTTCTCGATGCCGAACAGATAGCAGCCATTCGTTCGTTTTGGTCCTCATTCTATCCGGTGAATGATTCTCCTAACCAGAAAGAATTCTTGCATGTATGGCAACTTTTGTTTTCACTTTATGAAAGTCTCAGAGAAAAGTTGGCACACGAGGGGAAAGGCTACGAAGGTATGATATTCAGGGATGTGGCAGAATCTGCTGCAGAAGATAGCTTAAACCTGCCTTATAAAAAGATTGTTTTTGTGGGGCTAAATGCCCTTACCAAAGCCGAAGAGTCTTTTTTAGGTTATCTGAGAGATAAAGGGGTGGCCGATTTCTACTGGGATTATGCTTCTCCCATGGTGATGGATGCAGATAATAAGGCTTCCTTCTTTGTAAGAAGGAACCAGCAGCTTTTTCCTTCTCAATATGTGCTGCCTCTGGATGAAATTGATCAGCCCCGGATTGAGGTGATAGGTATTCCATCCGGTATCGGACAGGCAAAGCATGTGCATACCATCCTTTCCGAACTTTGTGAAAGTGAAGATTTTGGGGCTCCTGAAGCATTTAAGACGGCCGTGATTCTTCCGGATGAAACGTTGCTTATTCCGGTATTAAATGCAATTCCCCAAAACATTAAGAAGATAAATGTTACCATGGGATATCCATTGGCCGGAACTCCGGTAGCCTCTTTGATGGACTATATACTGGCATTGCAAAAGAACATACGTTTCCAGGATGGAAAGGCTCTGTTTTACTTCCGGGATGTATTGTCTATTTTGAATCACCGGTATATTAATACGTCATCGCCGGACATCGTAAGCGAATTGATCCGCACGATTACAGGGAATAATAAAGTATATATCGAGTCGGCCGAGCTTAGCCGAAACAGCCTTCTTTCTATTCTGTTTTATCCTGTTACCGGAACCGATGCATTCTCTGAATATATTATCCATATACTGGAAGAGCTGAATAAAGTATTGTCGTCTGATAATGACGACGAAAACGAAGGCGAATTTCAGCGGACCCACGATCTGGAGCAGGAATTTATCTTTCATTATTTCGCAACCGTAAACCGAATGCAGGAGGTGATGAAGGATGCCGGAATAGAAATGACGGTTAATACTTTCTACCGCCTGTTAAGAAGGCTTACCGATACGATAACGATTCCTTTTCATGGAGAACCTCTTTCGGGTTTACAGATTATGGGGGTGTTGGAAACGCGCGCATTGGATTTCGACCGGATCATCATTCTTTCAGTAAACGAGGGCATTTATCCAACCAGAAAAGGGGCAAACTCATTTATTCCATATAATTTACGTAAAGGATTCGGTTTGCCTACTTACGAACATCAGGATAGTGTTTGGGCCTATCATTTCTATCGTTTGATATATCGCTCAAAGCAGGTCAGCTTACTTTATGATACGCGGAGCAACGGTCTTCAAACCGGCGAAGTGAGCCGGTTTGTTTATCAACTTCGTTACCATTACGAAATGGACATCAAGCAAAGTCTGCTGGTATACAACGTTTCATCTTCTAAAACTCCGGCTATCTGTGTGCCTAAAACCCCCAAGGTGGCCGAATTGTTGGCTCAATACAAAAAGGGAGGAAGAAAAGCCATTTCCGCCAGTGCAGTAAATACCTATCTGGATTGTCCGTTGAAATTTTATTTTACAGTCCTTGAAGGATTGGAAGAAGAGGAGGAGGTGAGTGAAACTATTGAAAGTAATGTGTTTGGTAGTTTGCTCCATAAAGTAATGGAGGTATTGTATGAACCCTTCAGAGGTAAGATGGTTACTGCAGATCTGCTTGATAAAATTGTGAAAGATAAAGAGTTGCTAACGCAGACCATTGCAAAGGCTTTTGCCGAAATCTTCTTTAAATCGGCAACTGTTCGTCCCCTTTCCGGTCAGAACTTTCTGATCGGTGAAATGATTCGCAAATATGTAATCAAGGTCCTGGAGCGAGATAGCAAGTTAACTCCATTTATATATATTGAATCGGAAAAAAAAGTGTATGCCGAATTTATTCTTAATTCGGATGAAACAATTCAACTTAAAGGTTTTATTGATCGCATAGATGAAGTTAAGGGAAGTCTCCGTATAATTGACTACAAGAGCGGAAGCGGTACATCTGTCTTTACAACGGTTGACAGCCTCTTTGACAAATCGCTGAAAGACAGGCCTAAGGCTGTTATGCAGGTTTGTTTGTACTCGTGGATGTATGGATTAACAGATCCAAATAAAAGTATTCAACCCGGTATATATTATATGAGAAATCTGTTTTCTGATGCGTTTGACAGTGCGGTCTATCAGAAACCTGCCAAAGAGAAAATACCATTAAGTGAATTCGCCTCTATTCGGGATAACTTTGCGGAAGAACTGGGTAAATGCCTTTGCGAGATATTTGATTACACCATTCCTTTCCGACAGACTGAAACTGAAAATGCCTGTATGTACTGTGCTTTTACCGGAATTTGTGGCAAATGATTGGTCATTTATCTTATAATTATGTATGTTTGCAGTTATAAATTAAAAAAAGAAAAAGGATGAAAGGAATTGTTTTGGCTGGAGGTTCGGGAACCCGTTTGTATCCTATTACAAAGGGTGTATCCAAGCAGTTGCTGCCGATATATGATAAACCGATGGTTTATTATCCTGTTTCAGTGCTTATGTTGGCCGGTATAAGAGAAATTCTTATAATATCAACCCCCCAGGATTTACCTGGATTCAAGCGTTTGCTTGGAGATGGTTCTGATTTTGGCGTAAAATTTGAATATGCCGAACAACCTTCACCCGATGGCCTTGCCCAGGCATTTATCATTGGGGCAGATTTTATAGGCAACGACAGTGTTTGTCTGGTCTTAGGAGATAATATCTTCTATGGTCAAAGCTTTACGCGTATGCTTCAGAGTGCGGTTAAGGATGCAGAAGAAGCTAATAAAGCCACTGTATTTGGATATTACGTAAACGACCCTGAACGATACGGAGTGGCTGCCTTCGATAAAGATGGTAATGTTATCAGTATAGAAGAGAAGCCAGCTCATCCCAAATCGAACTATGCAGTAGTGGGACTTTATTTTTATCCGAATAAAGTTGTCGAGGTCGCCCGTAACTGCAAACCCTCTGCAAGGGGAGAGCTTGAGATAACAACTGTTAATCAGGAATTCCTTGATCAGCAAATGCTTAAAGTGCAGTTGTTAGGCCGCGGATTTGCCTGGCTGGATACCGGCACGCACGATTCCCTTTTTGAAGCCTCTTCCTTTGTTGAAGTAATTGAAAAACGTCAGGGATTGAAAATTGCATGTCTGGAAGAGATTGCCTATAAAAATGGTTGGATAACCGATAAAAAACTTGAAGAGGTGGCTCAACCGATGAGAAAAAATCAATATGGTGATTATCTTTTAAAATTATTAGACAGAAATATACATTAAATTGTAAAATATTGATTATCTTTGTGAACTTTGAAGTTTTGACGTGATTGCCTAATTCTCTTTTTAATAGGCTTTTATGTGTTTTTTATTTACTTAAAATTCATATTTAAGCATCAATTAAAACAAAATTGTATAAACAATTATAGGTTTAATTTGTTTTAATTAAGTAAAAGAGTTAATTTGGTTTTTTAATTTTTATATGAAATTAGGTAGTTGATTGTTTAATTAAAAGTTTAACAAAATGAAAACGAAGGTTTTTCTTCTAGCAATTTTTGCAGGTTTTGTATTGTCTTCTAATGCACAGGAATTTAAATCACAGGTTGGTTCCAGCAAAGAGGCCGGATATAAAACAGATTTTAAGAAAAATAAATTTGGTGATAACTGGTTTATTTCAATTGCAGGGGGCGCAAGTATGCTTCTAGGTGATCAAAATGATAATGCAGATTTCGCAAATCGCCTTAACTTTGCTCCTCAGGTGTCTTTTGGTAAATGGTTTAGTCCTTATTTAGGTTTCCGTACTCAGTTAAATGGTGGTGTACTTCACGGTTTTCAGAATGTACAACCATTTATGCAACACAACAAATATATCGCTGCTCATGTCGATTTGTTGTGGGATGTTACTAACTTCTGGGGAAAGTATGATGAAGCAAAAGGATTCCGTTTGATTCCTTGGGTAGGTATGGGTTATGCTAACAGATTCAAAAATCAAGGTTTGTCCCGCTCAGAGTCTCCTACGCTTAATGCCGGTTTGTTAACAGCGATTCGTTTGAGCAATCGTGTTGACTTGAACTTCGAAGCTCAGGGTTCACTGCTTCAGGAGCATTTCAACCGTGTACAGGAAGGTCATACTTCGGATGGTATTCTTCAGCTTACTGCAGGTTTGACATTTAAGTTGGGCAAGTCTAACTTTGAAGTGCTTGAGCCAATGGATTATGCTTTGTTAAATGATTTGAACGGCCAGATTAACAACCTGCGTGCTGAAAATCAGGAATTGGCAAAACGTCCTAAATCTTGTCCTGAATGTCCGGAACCAGTTGCTCCTGTTGTAACAAACAATGTAGTAGACAACGTAGTTTATTTCCGTTTGAACAGTGCTAAGGTAGACAAGAATCAGCAGATTAATATCTACAACACTTCAGAGTTTGTTAAAGAATATGGTACAGCTGTAAAGGTTATCGGTTATGCCGACAAGAAGACAGGTACTTCAAACTACAACCTGAAGCTTTCTGAAAAACGTGCGAGAGCGGTTGCGAAAGAGTTGATGGACAAATACGGAATTTCTTCTGATAAGATTACAATTGAGTGGAAAGGTAGTGACGAACAACCTTACAACGAAAACAATTGGAACCGTGTTGTTATCATGAGAGCTGAAAAGTAATAAAAATTGATAAATAGAATAAGAAGGTTGCACAATAATGTGCAACCTTTTTTGTTATATTAATATTACATTTTCTGTTTGAAGAACTGACTATTTTATGGAACTCAACAAAAAACAGGCATACCTGATTCAGTGGCTTATTGGCATGGGAGATTTGATTGTAGTCAATCTGGTCTTTTTTGTAACTCTGTATATAACACCTGAGTTTTTTGTACAACCCATCTTTTATAAGATCAGAGAGGTTGTTTTGTTGTTAAATTTCTGTTACCTGTTTTCCTTATCCTTTGCCCCATTGCAACTGCATGAGTCGGTCATCTTTATCGAAAAGATTGCGCAACGATCTTTTTTACTTATCACTATCCATCTGTTGCTTTTTATTACCTGTCTCTTATTCCTTAATCTGGGTGATTCACTCGCAACATTCCTTGTTATATATTACGTTGCATCGGTATTGATTTTCACAACCTGGCGGATAATGGTCCGGGTTCTGCTAAAGTTCTACAGACGTAAGGGGCATAATTCAAAAAAAGTCGTTATAGTTGGAGCCGGAAAGAACGGTCTGGACCTGTTTCAGGTAATGAAGAATGATTTAGCTTATGGTTTTGATGTGGCAGGTTTTTTTGATGATAATGTTTCTTTGCGTTATTCCCTACCTAATTACTTGGGAATGACTCACGAAGTGGAAGATTATGTGAGTGAGCACGAGGTAGATGAGATATATTGTACACTTCCCGGAACGCAAGATGCCAAAATCTTGAGAATGATGAATTTTGCGGAAAAGAATATGATCCGGTTTTACATAGTGCCCGAACTGTATAGAAATGTAAAAAAAAGTCTTGTACTTGAAATGATAGAGTCTATACCCTTGCTGACAGTGAGGAACGAACCACTCCAATTTGCCTATAACCGGGCGTTGAAAAGGTCTTTTGATATTGTTTTTTCTTTTCTGGTACTTATAACCCTTTTCCCTGTTCTATATATTATTATTGGAATTTGCATAAAATTATCCTCAAGGGGGCCTGTATTATTTAAACAGGTACGCACCGGTATGTATGGCCAGGATTTTTATTGTTATAAATTCCGTACAATGAAAGTGAATGCCGAGGCCGATTTGCTGCAGGCGGTAAAAGACGACCCGCGTAAAACCAAAGTCGGAGATTTCTTGCGCAGAACCAACCTGGATGAATTTCCTCAATTTATTAACGTATTGTTTGGCGATATGTCTGTTGTAGGTCCGCGTCCTCATATGCTCAAGCATACAGAGCTCTATTCTTTTCTAATAGATAAATATATGATACGCCATTTAGTTAAACCCGGTGTAACCGGTTGGGCGCAGGTCACAGGCTACAGAGGTGAAACCAAAACCCTCGAACAAATGGAAGGCCGTGTAAAAAGAGACGTATGGTATCTTGAAAACTGGAGCTTTTTCTTAGATCTTAAGATTATTGTACTTACCGTAGTTAACATGTTTAAAGGCGAAAAAAACGCCTATTGATTTATTTGCTGCACACTTTTTGAGTATTTGTGTAACTGCATTCCGATTTTGTTATATCTTTGCAGCCGATGGGAAGAATTCTGGCTATAGATTATGGGCGCAAAAGAAGTGGATTGGCTGTTACAGATACATTACAGCTTATAGCCACGGGGTTGACTACCGTTCCGAGTGGTGAGTTGGTGAAGTATCTTTCCGACTATGTCTCGAAGGAACCCGTAGATTTATTTGTTGTAGGATTGCCTAAGCAGATGAACAATGAGCTGTCGGAAAATATGATACATATTGAAGCTTTTGTAAAACATCTCAAAAGAATTATTCCAACTATTCCCGTTGTGTTTTCGGACGAACGCTTTACATCCGTATTGGCTCATAGAGCCATGCTGGAAGGTGGCTTAAAAAAGAAAAAAAGACAAGATAAAGGCTTGGTTGATGAAATTAGTGCTGTAATTATCTTGCAAGATTATTTAGAAAGTAACAAATATCAGTTTAAGTTATGATTTTACCCGTATTTTTATATGGACAGGCCGTGTTACGTCAGAAGGCCGAAGATGTTGCAAAAGATTATCCTGAAATTATAAAACTAGTCGCCGATATGTATGATACGATGTATCATGCAGATGGGGTTGGACTGGCTGCTCCTCAGATAGGTTTGTCAATACGTCTGCTTGTTATTGATGCAAATGTATTGGGTGATGATTTCCCGGAATGCGTAGGTTTTAAAAGAACGATGATTAATCCGGATATTATTGAAAGGAGTGAAGAGGAGATTCTTTTAGAAGAAGGCTGCCTTAGTATTCCGGGTATAAGTGAAAAAGTATCCAGAGCCAAAGTTATAAAGGTGAAATATCTGGATGAAGACTTTGTTGAACACGAGGAAACCATAGACGGTTTTGCTGCCCGCGTAGTGCAGCACGAGTGCGAACATTTGGAAGGTAAAGTTTTTATTGACAATATATCGGCCATACGCCGTCAATTAAATAAAGGAAAAATCAATAGTATTCTCAAAGGAACAGTAAAATGTTCTTACAGAGCTAAAGCTGTTGGTAAATAAATGTTTCATTTAATTTATTAATATGACATCATTAAGTAAAAACATTCAGGATCTTCGGGAACGTAAAGCTCTTGTAGAGATGGGTGGTGGTGAAGCTGCGATTGAAAAGCAGGTTGCGATGGGTAAATTAACCGCTCGCGAACGAATCATTACCTTATTGGATAAGAATTCTTTTCATGAATACGACTTGTTCGTTGACCATGACGGCCGTGATTTTGGCATGGAAAATAAAGTGTTGCATGGAGATGGAGTAATTACCGGTACCGGTACCATTTTTGGCGCACCTATTTGTATCTACGCTCAGGACTTTACAGTTGCAGGTGGATCTTTAGGATTAAAGCACGCACGTAAGATCACTAAAATCATGGATCACGCCTTGAAAATGAAGTGCCCAATCATTGGAATCAATGACTCGGGTGGTGCTCGTATTCAGGAAGGGGTAGGGGCTTTGGCTGGCTACGGAGAAATTTTTTATCGCAATACAATCTGTTCGGGGGTAATTCCTCAGATTTCTTTAATCTTAGGCCCATGTGCCGGAGGTGCAGTATATTCTCCAGCATTAACAGACTTCGTATTTGTGGTAGAAAATATTTCTAAGATGTTTATTACCGGTCCGAATGTAATTAAAACAGTTTTAGGCGAAGATATTTCAATGGAGGACCTTGGCGGTGCCCGCGTACATGCCGAAATTACAGGTAATGCCCATTTTTATGCACAGAGCGAGCTTGAATGTTTTGACCAAATCAAGAAACTGGTAAGCCTTATTCCATGGAATAACATGGAACGTGCAAAATCTATCGAACCAAAAGAACCTTCTGCAAAATTAAACATCGAACAGGTTGTTCCTGCAGATCCTAAGAAACCTTATGATGTACGCGATGTTATTAAGTGTATTGTTGACGACTCTGACTTCCTTGAAATTCAGGAGCTTTGGGCTGCAAACATTGTAATAGGATTTGGTCGTATGGGTGGCGAAACAGTTGGTTTCGTAGCTAATCAGCCTATGGTGTTGGCCGGTGTGCTTGATTGCGACAGCTCAGACAAGGCTGCTCGTTTTATCCGCTTCTGCGATGCCTTTAATATTCCTATTATTACACTAGAAGATATGCCTGGTTATCTGCCTGGAGTTGACCAGGAGCATGCCGGTGTGATTCGTCACGGTGCTAAGGTATTGTATGCTTATTCTGAAGCTACTGTTCCTAAGGTTACCGTAATCTTGCGTAAAGCATATGGTGGTGGTTACATTGCCATGAATTCACGTCACCTTGGTGCCGACTTTATGTTTGCATGGCCAAGTGCCGAGATTGCCGTAATGGGTCCGGAAGGTGCTGCCAATATAATTTTCAGAAAAGAGATTATGGAAGCAGAAGACCAGGATGCAATGCGTCAGGAAAAAGTGAAAGAGTATATTGAGAAGTTTGCCAATCCATATGTGGCGGCATCCAAAGGCTTTATTGACTCTGTAATTGAGCCAAAGGAAACACGTTCGTTGCTACTACATGCATTGAAACTGTCTGTATTGAAGAGCGAAGACCGTCCTGCAAAAAAACACGGAATACCTCCGTTCTGATCAATAAATATAAGAGCTGGCCTGTTGCCGGCTCTTATGAAATATATCTTTCATTAAACTGAATAAAATGGAAAAGAATGAATATGTTGATTTTGTAGTTACAGCACGTAAATACAAAACATTATTAACAAATAAATATTTAGCTCGCGAAGTTTGGCAGAAGCCTTTTCCGGGTGATGTTATTTCTAAACTTCCAGGAACCATTATTCGTGTAGATGTAGAGCAGGGACAAGAGGTTAAAGCCGGCGAATTGCTTCTAATACATGAAGCTATGAAAATGCAAAATCGAATAGTTGCTCCAGTGTCTGGTGTTATCATTGAGATGCATGTTCAGGAAGGAGAAAAAATCAGTAAGAATCATTTGATGCTAAAAATAGAACCTAAGTGAGATAAATTACTTATTTTTGCCTTTCAAACTTATGCAATTTAGGATGAAAAAGGCAATACTGTTTTTACTGATACAATTATGTTCACTTTCGCTGGTCGCTCAGATAAATACTGACAGGGTACTTGCTATTGGGAGGAATGCATTATATTTTGAAGATTATGTACTTTCTATTCAATATTTTAATCAGGTTATCAGATCGAAGCCATGGTTGGCAGAACCCTATTTTTACAGGGCGATAGCGAAAGTGAATTTAGATGATTTCAAGGGGGCCGAAGAAGACTGTACTTTATGTCTTGAGCGGAACCCTTTTTTAGTACAGGCCTACTACTGCCGGGGTATTGCAAGGCAAAGTCAGGATAATTACGAAGGTGCCATTGCCGATTATACAAAAGGACTTGAGTTTAAGCCCGAAGACCGTCAGATGCTTGTTAACAAGGCGGTTGCAAATATTCAGATGAAAAACTTCAAGGCTGCTGAGACTGAATTCGATAAACTTATGAAGCTCTTCCCTAAATATACGGTCAACTACCTGACCCGTGGTGCTATGTATCTTGAAAAGGGCGATTCTATCAAAGCGTTGGCCGACTATAATAAAGCCATTGAACTTGATCCCTACTACGCCCAGGCTTATGGCAACAGAGCGTTGTTGCATTATCAGATGAATAAACTTCCGCAGGCCTTGGATGATCTAAACGAAGCTATCCGTCTCGAAACCAGAGAAGGGGGATATTATATAAACCGTGGATTGGTGAAATACCAGCTGAATGACCTCAGAGGGGCCATGGCCGACTATGATCAGGTGATCTGGATGGATAGTCAGAATCTGATTGCCCGTTTTAATCGGGGATTACTCCGCTTTCAGGTTGGTGATAACAACCGGGCAATCGAAGACTTTGATGTAGTAATTGAACTGGAACCCGATAACTATATGGCATATTACAACCGGGCCTTGTTGTTTATGGAAACGGGTAATTATAGGGGAGCTATAGCCGACTTTAATGTTGTGTTGGAGCAATATCCAAACTTTCTGCCGGGTTATTACAGCCGATCAGAGGCAAAACGCAAGTTAAGGGATGAGAAGGGGGCCGATAGAGATTATTGGACAGCCTTTGAAATGGAGCAGAAGATGAAGAAAGACAAATCGGCTGCCAAACCAAACAACGCTGCAGTTGCACAGAATGGTTCAGGTACGCAGACCGATAACGAAGAAAATACCCGCGAAAAATCGGATAAAAATATAAATAAGTTCAACAGACTTGTAGTATACGACAAAGAAGAGGAGCGCAAGAGCAAGTATCAGAGCGAAGTCAGAGGTCGTGTTCAGGATCGCCATGTACGTGTAGACCTGGAGCCGCTGTTCGTTCTTACATACTATGAAAAGGCAGAGCAGGTAAAGAAGATCGTGTATTACGACAAGATGATCGAGTCTTATAATTCAAAAATGCTGCTTCCAAGGAAATTGCTTGTTACAAATGAAGAGGCAGCCCTTACCGAAGCGCAGATTGGAATGCATTTTGCATCCATTAACGACTATTCTGCCAAGCTGGCCGCAAATCCGAATCTTGCCAATGCATACTTTGGCAGAGCGCTTGATTATATGCTGGTGCAGGACTTTGCCGAAGCAATTGAAGACTTTAATAAAGTGATCGAACTGGATCCCTCTTTTGCCATGGCCTATTTTAACAGAGCTGTTGTCCGTTACAAGCGTCTCGAATACGAGCTTTCGCAGACGGACACCTACAGCAGTCAGGAGCAAAATAACAGTCTTAACCTCAGTACAGCCTCTAAACAGCAGAGCCTTGTCGCACCATCGGCCGATGCTTCAACGGCTAAGTTGAAAGATAACAAACGTGCTTACGAACATGAACTGATTGTCCGCGACTATGATAAAGTTATCCAACTTAATCCGGGTTATGTATACGCCTATTTCAACAGGGGTAACCTGCGGTGTGTACAGCGCGATTTCAGAGCCGCTATCGAAGACTATAATGAAGCTATAAGACGTGATCCGGAATTTGCGGAAGCCTATTTTAACAGAGGACTTACGCGATTGTCTTTAGGAGATACCGATCGGGGTATTGCCGACTTGAGTAAGGCTGGCGAACTTGGAATTATAAATTCGTATAGCATTATAAAGCGGATGACAAGTAACCAGTAAATTCGTTGTTTGATAATAAGATGTTCCAATTTTAATTTTATTACAGTTGGATAATGAAGATTTTAGGTAAATAGTTAATAATTTAAAAAAAGAATGCTACCTTTGCATCCTAGTTTGAAAATGAATGTGCAGAATATGATAAAGATTACATTTCCGGATGATTCCGTAAGAGAATATGCTGAAGGAACAACTGCGATGCAAATTGCAGAAAGCATCAGTTCCCGTTTGGCACAGGATGTGTTGGCTGCCAGCGTTAATGGAGAGATATGGGATTTAACGAGACCTATTACTTCGGATTCGGCAGTTAAATTGTTTAAGTGGGATGACGCAGAAGGAAAGCATGCTTTCTGGCATTCCAGTGCTCACCTTATGGCCGAAGCGCTTCAGGAGCTGTTTCCCGGTACCAAGTTTGGTATAGGTCCGGCGATAGAGAACGGATTTTACTATGATGTAGATCCCGAAACACCAATTAAAGATAGCGATTTTCCGGCTATCGAAGCTAAAATGCTGGAATTGGTTGCGCGCAAGGAGAGTATTAAAAGAGAAAGTATCTCCAAAGAAGATGCCATCAAAATGTTTGGCGATCGGGGAGAAACCTATAAAACAGAGCTGATCGGCGAATTGGCAGACGGTACGATTACCACCTACACACAAGGTAACTTTACCGACTTGTGTCGCGGACCGCATTTACCAAACACGTCTTACATTAAGGCTGTTAAGATATTGAGCGTTGCCGGTGCCTATTGGAGAGGTGACGAAAAACGTAAACAGCTGGTTCGTCTCTACGGTATCACCTTCCCTAAGAAGAAGATGCTTGATGAGTATCTGGCTCTATTGGAAGAGGCTAAGAAGCGTGACCACCGTAAGTTGGGTAAAGAACTTGAATTGTTTACCTTCTCTCAGGCAGTTGGACAGGGATTACCTTTGTGGTTGCCCCGTGGAACGCAATTGCGTATGCGCCTGGAAGACTTCCTGAAACGTATTCAGAAGCGTTACGGTTACCAGCAGGTAATTACTCCGCATATCGGACAGAAGGAATTATATATTACCTCTGGTCACTATGCAAAATATGGAAAAGATTCATTCCAGCCTATCCATACACCGCAGGATGGCGAAGAGTTCTTGCTAAAGCCAATGAACTGTCCGCATCACTGCGAAATTTTCAAAGCATTTCCACGTTCTTACAAGGATCTGCCTATTCGTTTTGCAGAGTTCGGTACGGTATATCGTTACGAGCAAAGCGGCGAGTTGCATGGATTGACTCGGGTTCGTGGATTTACGCAGGATGATGCCCACCTGTTTTGCCGTCCGGATCAGCTGAAGGATGAGTTCCTAAAAGTGATGGATATTATATTCATAATTTTCAAAGCACTCGACTTCGAGAATTTTGAAGCACAGATTTCATTGAGAGATCCCAATAATAAAGAAAAATATATCGGTTCTGACGAGAACTGGGACAAAGCAGAACGAGCTATTGTTGAAGCATGTCAGGAAAAGGGTCTTAAGGCTAAAGTAGAACTTGGCGAAGCTGCATTCTACGGACCAAAGCTCGACTTTATGGTTAAAGACGCCATTGGCCGTCGCTGGCAGCTTGGAACGATCCAGGTTGACTATAACCTGCCCGAGCGCTTTGAACTAGAATATACCGGAGATGATAACAAGAAACACCGTCCTGTTATGATTCACCGTGCTCCGTTCGGTTCTATGGAGCGATTTGTTGCAGTTCTTATCGAGCACACTGGAGGTAAATTCCCCTTGTGGCTTACACCAGACCAGGTGGTAATCATGCCTATCAGCGAGAAGTTCAACGAATATGCTTATAAGGTATCTTCTATGCTTGAAGATCAGGATATAAGAGTCCTTGTTGATGATAGAAATGAGAAAATTGGCCGTAAGATACGTGACAATGAATTGAAGCGCATCCCATATATGCTGGTTGTGGGAGAGAAAGAAGCAGAAAATGATGAAGTTTCTGTAAGAAAACAGGGCGAAGGTGATAAAGGTTCGATGAATATTACTACCTTTGCATCGCTTTTGAATGCAGAAGTGGAAGAAATGATGAACCACTGGCAAAAGAAAGAAGGTAAATAACTAATAAGGAGGAGAATAAATCTTTTTGAATGAAGAATGACAATCTGAAAGAACAGTATCGAATTAACGAACGTATCCGTGTACGTGAGGTTCGTTTAGTGGGTGATAACGTAGAACAAGGGGTTTTCCCTACATCACAGGCATTGCGAATTGCTGAAGACTTGGGACTTGATCTTGTTGAAATTTCGCCAAATGCTGCCCCCCCCGTTTGTAAAGTAACCGATTATCAGAAATTTCTCTATCAGCAAAAAAAGCGTCAGAAAGAGCAGAAAGCTAAATCTGTTAAAGTGGTGGTAAAAGAAATTCGTTTCGGACCTCAGACAGATGACCATGATTATGACTTTAAATTAAAGCATGCTAAAGGGTTCCTTGAAGAGGGAGCTAAGGTAAAAGCCTATGTTTTCTTTAAGGGAAGATCGATCCTTTTCAAAGAGCAGGGAGAAGTTTTGCTTCTGAGATTTGCCAATGATTTGGAAGATTATGGTAAGGTTGAACAGCTTCCGGTATTGGAAGGCAAGCGTATGATTATTATGCTTACTCCCAAGAAAGCTCCGGTTCCACAGCCGCAAAAGCCTTCACAGCCTGCAGCTCCGGTTAAAAAGGTTATCGTAACACCTAAACCAAAGCCTGTCTCTGAAGAGAATAACGAAAATGAATAAAAACGTTTGAAAGAACGTTTATTAGTTAATAATTAAAATAAATTGGAAAATGCCTAAGATGAAGACTAATTCCGGTGCCAAAAAGAGGTTCGCCCTTACCGGATCAGGTAAAATCAAAAGAAAACACGCTTTTAAAAGTCATATTTTGACTAAAAAGACTACGAAGCGCAAAAGAAATCTTACACACATTGGTCTTGTAGACAAAGTGGATGTAAACAACGTTAAGCAGTTGCTTTGCCTTAAGTAATCTTAATTAACAGCGAGTTTTAAACAACGATTTTTATTAACCGAGTGCATTAGCAAATTAAAGTTCATCGAAAGATGGCGCTAACATTCAAAACAGATTAGAATTATGCCTAGATCAGTAAATCATGTTGCTTCAAGAGCAAAAAGAAAAAGGATTTTAAAACTTACCAGAGGTTATTATGGTGCAAGAAAAAACGTTTGGACCGTAGCAAAAAACACCTGGGAAAAAGGTTTGACTTATGCTTTCCGTGACCGCCGTAACAAGAAACGTAACTTCCGCGCATTGTGGATTCAACGTATCAACGCAGCTGCACGTTTGGAAGGTATGTCTTACTCACGTTTGATGGGAGCTTTACACGCTGCCGGAATCGAAATGAACCGTAAGGTATTAGCCGATTTGGCTGTAAATCACCCAGAAGCCTTCAAAGCTATCGTAGCAAAGGTTAAGTAAGTTTTTTATTAACAATATTAAATATCGTGAGCAATGTATATTGTCTCACGATATTTTTTTTGTACATAGGTGAGCTTCTTCCAGTACAGAATTAACATTCAGGTTTTAAACATCCTATCCCTTATTATATCCTGCTTATTTATTGCTGACTTATTTTCGAGGACTGGCTTGTGTACTTCCCTTAAGCATACGGGGGACTATTTGTTTCATAACGATAAATTATCTCTGTTGTAACTATAAACTATTATCTTTATAACTATGAACTATTCGTTTGACATATGTTGAACGCAAGTTATCCAATTGTTGACTTTGCGTTCAACATATGACAAACGCAAGATGCACAATTGGCAAACGAATAGATCTTCGTATTCAAAATATTAAATCATAATAGGGAAAGTAGTATGTTATAGGGAAGATGGATTTAGTTTAGTTAAGGTTACGCGTGTAACACAAAGGAATTTTCTTTGTTATATAATACGTTTATCGATGAAATAATAAAATAAACCCGCGCATTGTAATTGATGTTGAAGCATGAATCTCAAATAATTGAAAAGACAGGAAGGTGTACAGGGGAGATAAAAAAAGCGGAAACCGTTTAAGATTTCCGCTTTGCTATGTTAAAGAAAGCCGCACTGAAGATATGAATAAACTCCGTGTGACAGGTTTTGAGTGCTTCGCCGTCTTTGTAATCCGCTGTGCGATGCATGCCCCGAAGGGTGCGGCCCGCCATTGACAACGAGAGCTTGTCTCGGAATTAAAAATACTGATGAGTTTGCCAATCGAACAAGTGCGGCTTAACTCATTTTCTGTACAACAAAGATAGAAAATGTAATTGGAATAGCCAAATATTTTAGTCTAAAAATTGTTGCTAAAACCATAAATCTACCTTTAAAAATCATTGCATTTACAAATAACCATCCGGATGTTGGTTGTCATTGTGCGTTGCAATTAAGCAGTTATTTTATACTCAATTTGGGGACATCTTCAAACAACTCAGGAATATTAAAGAAATACGAAAGATGTTTATCCTGCGTTAGAATATTTTTTTATAAATATGACAATAAGGTGTATCTTCTTTTTTATCGTAATAATGTTGATGATAGTCTTCTGCTACCCAAAACTTACAGGCGGGCTCTAACGCGGTAGCGACCTTGTGCCCCATATTCGATAAAATAGCAATATACTTTTCTGCTGTTTCTTTCTGTTTTTCGTCTGTATAGAAAATTACAGATCTGTATTGCGTGCCTATGTCGGGACCCTGACCGCCAACTTGTGTAAAGTCGTGTGTCTCAAAATATAATTCCAATACCTTGTCGAATGAGATCTCTTCCGGATCAAAATTCACTTCCACTGTTTCCACATGCCCGGTAAGTCCGGTTTTAACTTCGGGATAGGTAGGGTTTTCAAGTTCGCCGCCCATATAACCAACAAAGGTAGACGTAACGCCAAATGCTTTGTTCAGATGATATTGAGTTCCCCAAAAACAACCTGAAGCCAAATACGCCTTTTCATTTTTTTTGTTTGCAGATTCCATCATTATATAAAATTTGGATAAATTATTTATCTTTGCACAAATGTACTAAATTTAATGGAGAAAAATCAACACCTAAATCCCTTTCAAAAAACTGTTGTAGGGGTTCAATTCTTGTTCGTGGCTTTTGGTGCCACAGTCTTAGTGCCGCTTCTCGTTGGGTTAGATCCCTCTACTGCGCTCTTTACCGCAGGACTTGGCACACTTATCTTTCATTTAGTTACCAAAGGTAAAGTTCCGGTTTTTTTAGGAAGTAGTTTTGCATTCATCGCGCCTATTTTGAAGGCGACCGAATTGTACGGCCTTCCGGGAACATTATCCGGATTTGTAGCTGTGGGTGCCGTTTATGGAATAATGAGTTTGCTTATCAAATGGCGTGGAATTAGTTTTATCCACCGGCTTTTTCCTCCGGTAGTGGTAGGTCCTGTAATTATTCTTATCGGTTTATCTTTGGCTGGAACCGGAGTAAACATGGCTAAGGATAACTGGATCCTGGCTCTGGTAGCTTTATTTACGGCAGTATGTGTTACAATGCTGGGTAAGGGTTTGCTTAAGCTTATTCCTATTTTTTCAGGAATAATTGTTGGCTATGTAGTAGGTCTGCTGTTTTTTGACATTGATTTGGCACCGGTAGCTGCTGCACCCTGGTTTTCGTTACCTCAATTTGTAACTCCACATTTTTCTTTGGAAGCAGTTCTGTTTTTAGCCCCGGTTGCTATTGCTCCGGTGATTGAACATGTGGGTGATATTTATGCGGTAAATTCGGTTACCGGAAAAGATTTTGTGAAAGATCCGGGATTACATCGTACCATGTTGGGTGATGGATTGGCTTGTGCTGCGGCCGGTATCATCGGAGGACCTCCCGTAACTACCTATTCGGAAGTAACAGGAGCTATTTCTCTTACCAAAATTACAGATCCTGTTGTTATTCGTATTGCTGCGGTTGCAGGTATTTTGTTTTCAGTTTTTGGAAAGGTAAGTGCATTGTTAAAAACTATCCCTGCACCAGTGTTGGGTGGAATTATGATGCTGTTGTTCGGAACGATTGCTTCGGTTGGTATCAATAACCTGATCAGAAATAAAACAGATCTGGGTAATACCCGTAACCTGATTATTTCGTCGTTGATTCTTACATTCGGTATCGGCGGTGCAGTATTTCAGTTTGGCGAATTTACCATTGCAGGAATTGGTTTAGCTTCATTGATCGGTGTTATTCTGAATTTGGTCTTGCCAAATCATACTAAAGTGGCTCACGAATAATGTGTATTATTTAATGAGGCATCATTCCTTTTAATGATTTCAATCAGTCCCGGTCTGGTCTGCATACACATTTAGACCAACCTGAGGCTGTTTATCATACTATATACCGGTTGTTAGTTTCGGAAAGTTCTGCAAACTATCAATCGGTATAATTGTTTTATGTTGCAACATCTACGAATCCTTATTTGGTGTGCACACATTTTAAAGAAGTTACTTCCCAACAGTGAAGCGCAGCCTTATCCGATCACTTTAACAAAAAAAGGATTCCATTTTATTGATACTTTTTCAATCATCACAAGAATTAATAAAGTATTTTTATGTAAGTTTGCAGTATCGTTTGTAAAAGAAAACAATTATACATATTTATACCTTTATGTACAGAAACAGAACATGTGGAGAATTACGCCTTGCCAATGAAGGGGAAGTCGTAATTTTGGCCGGCTGGGTCCAGAAAACCCGTAAAATGGGAGGGATGACCTTTGTCGATATTCGTGACCGTTATGGTATTACGCAGCTGGTGTTTAATCAGGAAACAAATGCCGATCTTTGTGAAAAGGCAAATAAACTGGGACGCGAATTTGTAATTCAGGCAACCGGAACAGTAAAAGAGCGTTCAAGTAAAAATATGAATATTCCAACAGGCGAGATCGAAATCATTGTTTCGGACTTAAACGTCTTGAATAGCTCGGTTACACCTCCGTTTACGATTGAGGATGACACGGATGGTGGAGACGACCTGCGTATGAAGTATCGTTACCTGGACTTGCGTCGTTCTTCTGTACGTGCCAACCTGGAGCTTCGTCATAAGATGACCATTGCCGTGCGTCAGTATCTTGATCAACAGAATTTCCTGGAAGTGGAAACTCCGGTGCTTATTAAATCGACTCCCGAAGGTGCACGCGACTTTGTTGTTCCTTCGCGTATGAATGCCGGACAGTTTTATGCACTGCCACAGTCGCCTCAAACCTTTAAGCAATTGCTGATGGTTTCGGGATTTGACCGTTACTTCCAGATTGTGAAGTGTTTCCGTGATGAAGACCTTCGTGCCGACCGCCAGCCTGAGTTTACTCAGATTGACTGCGAAATGAGTTTTGTAGAACAGGAAGATATTCTTTCATTATTTGAAGGAATGGCCAAATATTTGTTTAAAACCATCCGTGGTATAGAATATAAAGAATCGTTTGCACGTATTACCTGGCACGATGCCATGAAGTATTATGGAAGCGACAAACCGGACCTTCGCTTTGATATGAAGTTTGTAGAATTAATGGACATCATGCAAGGTAAAGGGTTCTCTGTTTTTGATAATGCAGCCTATGTAGGGGGTATTTGCGCAGAAGGTGCGGCATCTTATACCCGTAAGCAGCTGGATGCCCTTACAGATTTTGTTAAACGTCCGCAGGTTGGAGCCAAAGGAATGGTTTATGCACGCGTAGAAGCAGATGGTACTGTTAAATCGAGTGTGGATAAATTCTATACCCAGGAAACGTTGCAGGAGATGAAAGCAGCCTTTAATGCTAAACCGGGCGACTTGATTCTTATCCTTTCGGGAGATGATGTAATGAAAACACGTAAGCAATTGTGTGAATTACGTCTCGAAATGGGAAATCAACTGGGACTGCGTGACAAAAATAATTTTGTATGTTTATGGGTAGTGGACTTCCCCTTGTTTGAGTGGGACGAAGAAACTAAGCGTTTCTATGCCATGCACCATCCATTTACGTCGCCAAAGCCGGAAGATATTCCGCTGTTGGATACTAACCCCGGAGAAGTTCGCGCCAATGCCTATGACATGGTTATCAATGGTGTCGAAGTGGGAGGTGGATCTATCCGTATTCATGACAGTGCCTTGCAGCAGAAGATGTTTAAATTACTTGGATTTACAGACGAGAAAGCTCAGGAACAATTTGGCTTCCTGATGAATGCATTTAAATATGGTGCTCCTCCTCATGGTGGATTGGCTTATGGTCTGGATCGTTGGGTTTCTTTGTTTGCCGGTCTCGATTCGATCAGAGATTGTATTGCATTCCCGAAAAACAACTCGGGACGCGATGTTATGATTGATGCACCTGCACCAATTGATATCGAACAGCTGGAAGAGTTGAATCTGGTAGTAGACATAAAGGAATAAGATGGTACGTGTAAGAGATATACTGAAAGAAATAGAACAGTATGCTCCGCTGCCATTACAAGAAGACTTTGATAATGCCGGTGTGCAGGTTGGAGATATTAACCAACCTGCAACCGGTGTGCTTTTTTGTGTAGATGTTACCGAAGAGGTTATTGATGAAGCCCTCGAATTGGATTGTAATCTTATTATTTCGCACCATCCGCTGGCCTTTAAGCCCTTTAAATCGTTGACCGGTTCTACCTATATCGAACGATGTATGATAAAGGCCTGTAAACATGATCTGGTGATTTATGCAGCACATACCAACCTGGATAATGCCACGGGAGGAGTGAACTATAAATTGGCCGAAATGATAGGGTTGCAAAACGTACGGATATTAAGTCCCCTGAAGGCATCTTTGCTTAAATTGGTCACATTCGTACCCGCATCACATGCCGAAGCGGTAAGGCAGGCATTGTTCAATGCCGGAGCAGGTTGTATAGGCAATTACGATTCATGCAGCTTCAATGTGAGTGGAGAGGGTAGTTTCAGAGCAAAAGAGGGTGCTAATCCTTTCTGCGGAGATATAGGCGACCTGCATACAGAACCCGAAGTACGTATTGAAACAGTGCTTCCCGTAAGTATGAAAAGTGCAGTAATAAAGTCGCTGATGTCTGTTCATCCGTACGAAGAGCCTGCATACGATTTGTATCCGCTGGCAAATAACTGGACACAGGCAGGTTCCGGTGTAGTAGGAGAGTTGCCCGAAAGTGAAGATGAACAGAGCTTTTTACTACGGATTAAAAATATATTCCATTTAAAAAGCTTGACGCATTCTCCTTTTACAGGTAAAAATATACGTGAAGTTGCTATTTGCGGCGGAAGCGGAGCATTCCTGATAAAAGATGCCATAGCTTATGGCGCCGATGTATTTATTACGGGCGAAGCGAAGTATAACGACTATTATAATGTGGAAGATCGGATATTATTGGCTGTAATTGGTCATTATGAGTCGGAAGAATGTACAAAAGATATATTCTATACAATAATATCAAAAAAATTTCCTACCTTTGCCCTGCATTTTTCGAATGTTAATTCAAACCCGGTAAAATATTTATAGAATGGCTACAGAGAAACAATCAGCTGAAAAAGAAGTTACAGTTGAAGAAAAGCTTTCCAGGCTGTATCAACTTCAGACGATGGTGACTGAGATCGATAAGATCAAGACGCTTCGTGGTGAACTGCCTTTGGAAGTTCAGGATTTAGAGGATGAGATAGCAGGTCTTGAAACTCGTCTTCAAAATTATCAGTCTGAAATTAAGTACTTCGAGACTTCTGTTGTAGAACAAAAGAACAAGATTGCTGATTCAACCGGACTGATTGAAAAGTATAAATCGCAGTTGGATAACGTACGTAATAACCGCGAATTCGATAATCTTTCGAAAGAAATTGAATTCCAGGGACTGGAAATTGAATTCTCTGAAAAGAAAATTCGTGAGTTCAGTGCTGCAGCAGTTGCGAAAAGAGAGGAAATCGCCCAGATTACCGAGACATTGGATGGACGTAAGGCCGACCTTGCTCAAAAACAAGGCGAATTGGAAGAGATTGTTTCTGAAACCAAACAGGAAGAAGAAAAACTTAGAGAAAAGGCCAAAAAGCTTGAAGCTTCCATCGAACCTCGTTTATTGTCGGCATTTAAACGTATCCGTAAAGGTGCACGCAACGGTTTGGCTGTTGTTTATATCCAGCGTGATGCATGTGGTGGTTGCTTTAATAAAATACCGCCCCAGAAGCAGATGGACATCAAACTTCGTAAGAAAATCATTGTTTGCGAATATTGTGGTCGTATTATGATCGACCCGGAATTGGCTGGCGTAGAAGTATAAACAATTACCGAAGCATACAGATAGGGATACGCAAAACGTATCCCTATGTTGTTTTATGAAGGAACAAATACAGCAATACATTATTCAGCACCAATTGCTATCCGGCGAAAAGCCGGTTGTAGTTGGAATAAGTGGCGGAGCAGATTCTGTTGCTTTGCTTCATATACTTGTATCCTTAGGATATAAATGCATTGCAGCTCATTGTAATTTTAATTTGCGTGGAGACGAATCCTTCAGAGACGAGCAATTTACGATCGATTTTACCAAACGGTTACAGGTTCCTTTATGTAAAATATCCTTCGAAACCAATAAATATGCACAGGAGAACAGACTTTCTGTAGAAATGGCTGCCCGAGAACTGCGGTATAGATGGTTTGAAGAGCTTCTTAATACATACGATGCCGATGCGGTTGCCGTGGCTCACCATCGGGATGATAGTGTGGAGACACTGCTTATTAATCTGACAAGGGGTAGCGGGATTACAGGTTTAACGGGTATTAAACCCAAAAATGGGAATGTAGTACGTCCATTGCTGTGTGTATCCAGAGAGGATATTTATGCTTATATAGAAAAAAACGGTTTGGAATATGTAACAGACAGTTCCAATAGTTCTGATATATACACACGTAACTTTATCCGGTTGAAAGTAATTCCCTTATTGGAAGAGATCAATCCGTCTGTTAAAGCTTCTTTGGCCCGAACGACAAATCATTTGTACGATGCTTCGCTGATTTATAATCACTCGATTGAAGAAGCCAGAAGAGTAATAATCCAAAACAACCGATTGTCTATTTCTGCTTTATTATCGTTTCCAGCACCGGCAACCATTCTGTATGAAATGCTTAAACCCTATGGGTTTAGCCGAACAGTCTGCGAATCTATCTTTACTGTACTTGATAAAGATTCCGGGAAAATCTTTTATTCATCCACCCACCGCCTGCTTAAAGATCGTTCCGATTTGCTGATTGATGTTCTGTCGGGAGAGGATAACAGAGCTTATCTAATTAACCTGGAAGATGATAATGTAGATTTGCCCGTTGAACTTAAACCCGAGATAGTTGTTATTAAAGAAGACTACCAGATCGAAAAAGATAGAAAGTTTGCTTATTTTGATTTTGATAAATTATCTTTTCCCCTCGTTTTAAGACATTGGCAAGAGGGAGATTGGTTTGTTCCATTCGGAATGAAAGGAAAGAAAAAAGTTAGCGATTATTTTAGTGATAAGAAATTTTCGCTGTTCGATAAAGAGAAAACATGGCTTTTATGCAGTGGACAAGATGTAATCTGGATTGTTGGTGAACGTACAGATAACAGGTATCGCATTGAAAAAACAACAAAAAGAGTTTTAAAACTAAAATTTATCGATTGAAATTACTAAATGTGAAAACTATTTAGTAAATTTGCACAGTTTTACTACACAGATATGTTTTCGGTGCATCAAATCGAGTAAACAGTCCGGTATTATTCAAAATGATTTTATTACCAAATTTATAATGATACAATGATGACGTTGTGCACGCATCGTAATGATGAGCATGTTGTGCGCCGTTGATATTATTCCTACGCAATATGCAAAAATATAACATTCTAGAACTAAATGAAAAACTTCTGACGGAATTGCAGTCAATTGCCTCAGAGTTAGGTATCAAGAAAGCCGAATCTTTAAAGAAAGAAGAGCTTGTCTATCGAATTCTTGATGAGCAGGCTATTTCATATGCAGGTATTCAGGCAGAAAAAGAAAAAGAAAAAGAGGCTAAAAAAGCCGAAAAACAACAAGCAAAAGCAAAAGCTCCTCAGGCTAAATCAGCAGCACCCAAGGCAAAAAGCCCTAAACCTAATACAGATAAAGAGCCAAATGTCAAGCAAGTTGCTGTAAAAGAAACAAAATCAACCTTAGCTCCTCCGGTATTGAAATCTGCTGCAGAGACGAAAGCAGCACCAGAGGTAAAAGCTCAGGAGGTTAAGCCTGTGGTAGTTGAAACACCTGCCACTAAAGAGGTAAAGCCTATTGCTGAATCGCAGGAACGCAAGAAGAGAATTCGGATTGAGAAAAAGGAAAAGGTAGCTGGAGCAGCTGTTTCGGCAGATTCAAAAGATCAGACAGTAGTTGTTACAACAACTCCGGTTCAACCAGTTCAACAATCGGTTCAAAATACAATCGAATTTAAAGCAGAGAAAGAACAACCGGTTGCCGAAGCCGAAAAGAAGGTTACACCAACTGTTGAAGTGGCTGCCGATAAAGAAAAGGTAGAACAACAGGATGCCCCTGCTGCAACTGCTTCTGATGAACCTAAAAGAGTTGTATTCAGACACAGTGGTGCAGGAACCAGCTCCGTACTTGATCAGGTATTTCCATTCTCATCTACTCCTTCAAGACCAGAAGCTCCCAAAGCTGCTCAACCAGAAAATCATGCTCGTCAGCAGAACCAACGCCAAGCCAATTTTAATAATCCAAGAAATGCATCTCAGCCTGTAGCTTCACAGGAGAAGCCATATGAATTTGATGGAATACTGATTGGTACGGGTGTATTGGAGATGATGCCGGATGGTTATGGATTCCTTCGTTCATCTGATTATAATTATCTTACTTCGCCGGATGATGTATACGTTTCTCAGTCTCAGATCAAACTGTTTGGTTTAAAAACAGGAGATGTGGTAGAAGGAGCCATACGTCCTCCAAAGGAAGGTGAAAAGTATTTTCCACTTGTTAAAGTGGATAAAATCAATGGCCGTACTCCCGAAGAAGTTCGCGACAGGGTACCGTTTGATCATCTTACCCCTTTATTCCCGGATCAGAAGTTCATGCTTACTGCCCGAAATACTCCAAAAGTATATGATAAGATTGCAGTTCGTGTGGTAGATTTATTCTCACCCATTGGAAAAGGACAACGCGGACTTATCGTTGCACAGCCTAAAACTGGTAAGACAATGTTACTTAAGGATATTGCCAATGCAATTGCAGCCAACCATCCAGAGGTATATATGATTGTTTTATTGATTGACGAACGTCCTGAAGAGGTTACGGATATGGCCCGTAGCGTAGATGCAGAGGTAATTGCTTCTACATTTGACGAACCGGCTGAGCGCCATGTGAAAATTGCCGAAATTGTTCTGAATAAGGCAAAACGAATGGTTGAATGCGGACATGATGTTGTTATTTTGCTTGACTCTATCACTCGTCTGGCACGTGCTTATAATACAGTACAGCCGGCTTCGGGTAAAGTATTGTCGGGTGGGGTGGATGCCAATGCACTTCAGAAACCAAAACGTTTCTTCGGTGCTGCCCGTAATATCGAAAACGGAGGTAGTCTTACTATTCTTGCCACCGCTTTAACTGAAACTGGTTCAAAAATGGATGATGTTATTTTTGAAGAGTTTAAAGGTACAGGTAACATGGAGCTTCAGCTTGATAGAAAATTATCTAATAAGCGTATTTATCCAGCTGTAGATATAACGGCTTCAAGTACAAGACGTGATGATCTTCTGCAGGATGAAGCCACATTAAATCGTATGTGGATCTTACGTAAATATCTTTCGGATATGAACTCGCTGGAAGCAATGGAGTTTGTTAAGAAACGTATGGAGCAAACCTACGATAACATGGAATTTCTGGCTTCTATGAACGGATAATTTTCCAAATAGTATAAAAAGAAAAAGGGCGTCTCTAAGCAGTGATGCCCTTTTCTTTTTATATTTGCAATGCAATACTGAAATCAACAACAGATGAATAAGATAAAACCACTACTATATTTTTTCGTATGGCTTGTTTTGCCTCAAATTCTTTTCTCTCAAACCGGAGAAGACAATTATAAATTTAATCGCGTAGATGTTGGAAGCGGACTTTCAAACAGTGAAGTGAAATGTGTTTATAAGGATAAAACCGGTTTTATCTGGTTTGGAACACCATCCGGATTAAATCGATACGACGGATACGAAATTACGATTTATAAACATAATCTGCAGGACAATGCAAGTAGCTATAATAATGATATTCTGCGAATACAGGAAGCAGAAGATGGACTGCTGTGGCTAACTACACGAGCCGGTTATGCAATCTATAATCCTTTAAAAGAGCAGTTTGAAGAGGACTTGCACAGTATCTTCAACAAGTTTGCCGGAGTTACTTCTTTTACAAATTTGTATATTGATCTGGGGAAAAATTATTGGTTTATCACTCCCGAAGATGTTCGCCTGTACGATGTAAAAAAGAAAAAACTAATTATAAACAAGCAAGGTGGCGCCGGGAACCTCAGTACCGGTATAATTACAGATATAAAGCAAAGCAGTAACCGTTACTGGTTTTTGTTCGATAATGGCTTGGTTGAATGCATGGATGCGCAGACACATAAAATTATCAAACGAGACAGCTCTATGTTACAAAAAATAAAAATGCGAAATCTGGTCGATATGCGTTTATTTGTAGATAGTGCAGGCGACTTATGGATGTATGGTATTGGCGAACATTTTGGATTGGGTTATTATAATGTGCAGCAAAACAAATGGCATGTGTATTCCGAAACAGCAAATGCTCCGTATCGGATAACAAAAAATATTGTTACATCTGTTGATGAAGACGACAAAGGTTTAATTTGGATTGGTACCGATCATGGAGGCATTAATATAGTAAATAAGAAATCCGGCAAGATTACCTATCTTTCTCATAATGAGAAAAATCAATTTAGTATCACTCAGAATACCGTTAAATGCTTATACCGTGATGATACAGGTATCATGTGGGTAGGGACCTATAAGATGGGGGTATGTTATTATCATGAAAGTGTTTTTAAATTTAAATCAGTTACAGAAAAAGCTGAGTTGCCATATAATGATATAAATTGTTTTCATGAAACTTCCGATGGTAATATCTGGATTGGAACCAATGGTGGCGGACTAATTTATTTTGACAGGAAAAATGAAAGATATATAAATTATCCGCATCGCCCGGGAGATCCTAACAGCCCTTCTGGAAATGTTATCGTTAGTCTGTCCGGCGATTCGCAAGGCCGGCTCTGGATTGGTTATTACCTGGAGGGACTGGATTGTTTTGATGGCAAGAAGTTTACGCATTACGGATTTAATCCAAATAATCCGGATGTACTTACAGATAACAACATATGGGATATCATGAACGATACCTCTGGTAATTTATGGGTGGGTACTCTGCGGGGAGGTGTGGTTGTAATAGATGCTGCAACAGGGAAACGATTAAAGCATTTTATTACGGATGGATCGGTCTATTCAATAATCCAGAAGAAATCTGGTGAAATTCTGATTGGTGCTCAAAGTGGATTATGGATATATAATGTTGCAGCTGATAAACTAGAACAATATGAACCTGGATTATTTAATAAAATGCAGCTCAGCAAATATGATATTAATAATCTTTACGAAGATAGCAGGGGATTGTTGTGGATAGGAACGCGCAATGGATTAATTATGTTTAATGCTTATACACGCGACATGCGTACATTTAACGTAAAGGATGGTCTTTCTGCAGACTTGGTTCAAAGTATTCAGGAAGATGCGGATCATAACCTATGGATCGGTACTAATAGTGGTTTGTCTTGTGTAAAGGTTACAACAGCCAATGAAACTCCAGGTTATTTCTTTAAGATAGTTACTTACGACCGTTCGGAAGGGTTGCAAGGTGAAATGTTTAATTACAATGCTGCTTATATTACTTCGAAACAGGAATTAATTTTTGGGGGTTCTTTAGGATTCAACATCTTTACACCCAATGCCATTATTTATAATAGCAATAAACCTAAAGTAGTAATAACTGATTTTCAGCTTTATAATAAAAGTTTGAAACCCGGAGAAAAATATAATGGTCGTACCATTTTAAAAGAGAGTATTACCCATACTCAAGAGATCGAATTAGATTATTCCGATAATTACTTCTCCATAGTATTTGCAGCACTTGATTATTGTATGCCAAACAAATCGCGTTTTTATTATAAATTGGATGGCTTTAATACACAATGGCTGGAAGCCGACGGAATAGGTCGTAAAGTTACCTATACAAACCTAAACCCGGGAAAATATACCTTCTATTTAAAAGCGGTGAACAATGATGGCCTCGAGAGCGAAAATCCTATTAAATTACTCATAACGGTTCGTCCTCCTTTTTGGCAGACTGCTTGGGCTTATGCCTTTTATTTACTTGTTATTTTGTCTCTGATTTACTACTACATAAAGTATTCAACCAGAAGAGCAGAAAAGAAACTGGCCTATGCCAGAGAGAAAATGCGAACATCGCAACAATTGGAGTTGGACGAAATTAAATTACGTTTCTTTACAAATATTAGTCACGAATTCCGTACTCCGCTAACGCTAATTCTAACGCCATTGGAAGAGCTTTTAAAGAAGAAGGAGAATTCGGACGAAAAAGAAATGCTGCTTATAATTCGTAAAAACGCAAAGAATCTATTGAATCTGGTAAATCAACTGCTGGATTTCCGTAAATTAGATGTTAACGGCCATACCTTGCAGCCTTCTGTAGGAGATATAGTTCTTTTTGTAAAGGATTTATGTAGTTCATTCAATGAATTGATGCAGCGAAAATCGATTAAGTTTTCCTTTACATCTTCCATCGATCATTTGTATGCCAGATTTGATGAAGATAAGTTGTCTAAGGCGTTGTTGAATATTTTATCCAATGCACATAAGTTTACGCCGGCTAATGGAGAGGTAAAGGTAAATATGGAACTTGTTGAATTACCAGATAATAAAACAGAGAAGTCGATACGGATTCGTATTTCTGATTCGGGAATTGGAATTCCAACTGATAAACTCGACAAAATATTTGAACGTTTCTATCAGATTAAAAGTGCCGACACTAACTCGTATCAAGGTAGTGGCATAGGCCTCCATTTAGCTAAAGAATTTATAAATCTGCATGGCGGTGATATTGAGGTTGAAAGTGAAATGGGTAAAGGGAGCTGCTTTACTGTTACCATACCCTATAAAGAGGGTGATGTGCCTGAACAAATTTCCGTAAAAGGAAATGATGACATGCTTGAAAATGAAACGTTGACCGAAGAAAAAGATGAACAACTTCAATCTCTTCCCAAAATTTTATTGGTGGAAGATAATGATGACTTCCGCGATTTTGTTGCAGAAAGGCTTCGGCATCATTATGTAGTTTTAAAGGCTTCTGATGGAATGGAGGGAATGGCGATTGCTCTGAAAGAAATACCAGATATTATAGTAAGTGATGTTATGATGCCTAAAATGGATGGCGTAGAGATGAGTAAAGCCTTGAAAGCTGATATCAGAACGTCGCATGTTCCAATTATCTTACTTACCGCCAAGAGTGGTGAAGAGAGTAAGTTGGAAGGATTGATGGCCGGAGTAGACGATTATATAACAAAACCATTTAATCTGGAAATTCTTAAACTCAAAATTCACAATATCATTGAAGGACGAAAGAGCATCCAATCTATGTTCAAGCAGCATATTAAAATAGAGCCATCTAAGATTTCGGTCAGCTCTCTTGATGATAAACTAATTAAAAAAGCACTGGATTATACGGAAGCAAATATTTCCAATCCGGAATTTTCAGTCGAAGAGCTAAGTAGGGAGTTGGGTATGAGCCGTGTCCATCTGTATAAAAAGCTATTATCCATTACCGGAAAGACTCCTATTGAGTTTATCAGGGTGATTCGTCTTAAGCGTGCCGCTCAGCTTTTAGAGGAGAGTCAACTGTCTGTATCTGAAATTGCCTATGAGGTTGGGTTTAATAATCCGAAGTATTTCCGTAAGTACTTTAAAGATGAATTTGATGTATTGCCTTCGCAATATGGTAATCGTAAAGGGGCGGTAGACGAGTAATTTTACATTTTAGGTATACTTATGAAACAAAAGATTCCCCCCATGTAACAAAGTATCCTTGCTGCTTTAACATCAGGCATAAAGGAAGATAAAGCTTAAACATATCTTTGCATCAGTCGTTTATCAGACGACTGATGCAATTTTTTTTAGTTTAATCTTTAAATTTAGTGCAATGTTTAAGAAGCTGCTCTGTTTTGCTTTACTTTCCTTAATTCTCTTTTCTTGTAGTTCTTCATATGAGAAGGTTGTTGATGGTGTTATTATTCATCTTAATAAAACGGATGGAAATGCCAGACTACTTAAATTAACTGTTGTCAATGATAAAGTAATACGCGTTTCGGCTACTGCTGCTGATACCTTTTCAACGGCAAAAAGCTTGGTAGTGGATGAGCTGCCTGTTTTTAACGACTGGAAACTTGTCGAAAAGGATGGTAAAGTTGTTATAGAGACGGCTTCACTAAGGGCATTCGCCGATCTTAAAACTGGAGAGGTAGAATTTAAGGATCTGGATGGAAATACAATTTTACAAGAAAACAAAGGTGGCGGCAAAACATTTATTCCAGTCGAAATTGAAGGTACAAAAGGGTACAATATTCGTCAGGTGTTTGAATCACCTAACGACGAGGCATTCTATGGATTAGGTCAGCATCAGGCCGATGAGTTCAATTATAAAGGCAAGAATGAAATTCTCTTTCAATATAATACCAAAGTTTCTATTCCTGTTATTGTTAGTAATAAGAATTATGGAATATTCTGGGATAATTACTCTGTAACTAAGTTTGGTGATCCACGTGATTACGCTCAATTATCTGACTTGAAATTGTTTGATAAAGATGGAAATGAGGGTGGTTTAACAGCAACCTATATGGTTAATGGAGATGCAAATAATGTATTTGTATCGCGTATTGAAAATACAATAGATTATGAAAATCTTACTACTGTAAAGAAATTCCCTGCTGATTTCCCATTCTACAATTCAAAAATTACCTGGGAGGGCGAGATACAATCAGATGACTCGGGTGTACATCGCTTTTTACTGTATTATGCAGGCTATACAAAAATCTGGATAGATGGACAGCTGATGGCCGCAAAATGGCGTACAGCCTGGAATCCTTCTGTTGCCAAATTTGGAGTATCCATGGAGGCCGGAAAAAAATACCATATAAAACTTGAATGGCTTCCGGATGGTGGAGTATCCTATATCGGCTTAAAGTTTTTATCGCCTGTAGACCCTTCAGAACAAAATAAGCTTTCGCTTTCTTCCGAAATAGGTGATCAGATTGAATATTACTTCATAAAGGGAGATTCAATGGATGATGTTATGAAAGGATACCGTGGAATAGCTGGAAAAGCTCAGGTTATGCCTAAATGGGCAATGGGTTTCTGGCAAAGCAGGGAACGCTATAAAACTCAGGATGAATTGCTTGATGCTCTTAAGGAATTACGTCGCAGAGAAATTCCGGTAGATAATATGGTTGTTGACTGGAGTTATTGGCCACAAGAATCATGGGGTAGCCACGAGTTTGATGCAGCCAGGTTTCCTGATCCAAAAGGTATGGTGGATAATGCGCATGCATTAAATGCAAAAGTGATGATTTCTGTTTGGCCTAAATTTTATGAAACAACAGAGCATTACAAAGAATTTGATAAAAAAGGCTGGATGTATCAACGTGCTGTAAAAGACAGTATAAAAGATTGGATTGGTCAGGGTTATGTAGGTTCGTTTTACGATGCTTACAGTGAAGGAGCCCGCGATCTGTTTTGGAAACAAATGGAGGAGCACCTCTATTCTAAAGGATTTGATGCTTGGTGGATGGATGCCTCTGAACCGGATATTCTTTCCAATGCGAGTATAGAGTATCGTAAGGAGTTGATGACACCAACGGCCATGGGCCCGTCTGCCAAATATTTTAATACGTATGCGCTTATGAATGCGATGGCGATATATAAAGGACAACGGTCGGTCGATAATAATAAACGTGTGTTCTTGTTAACCCGTTCTGGTTTTGCCGGATTACAAAAGTATGGTGCGGCTACCTGGAGTGGAGATATTGGTACACGATGGGAAGATTTCAAAGCTCAGATTTCTGCCGGATTAAATCATTCTCTTTCCGGTAATCCGTATTGGACCATGGATATTGGTGGTTTCTGTGTTGAGAAGCGTTATGAAAGGGCGAAAGAGGGTTCGGAGGATATTAAAGAATGGCGTGAATTAAACAGCCGTTGGACACAATTTGGCGCCTTTGCTCCATTATTCCGTACACATGGTCAGTTCCCATATAGAGAAGTGTATAATATTGCTCCGGCAACCGATCCAGCCTACAAGAGCATTGTCTACTACGACAGATTGCGTTATCGCCTTATGCCTTACATTTATACAATGGCCGGAGAAGTATATTTGAACGATTACACAATCATGCGTCCGATGGTGATGGATTTTGGTTCCGACGCTAAAGTAAACGATCTGGGTGATCAGTATATGTTTGGTCCAAGTTTTCTTGTTTGTCCGGTTTACACCTATAAAGCCCGTTCCCGCGAAGTTTATTTCCCTCAGAATAGCGGATGGTACGATTTTTATAATGGAAATTATACTGCAGGCGGTCAAAATAAGATGGTTGATGCACCTTACGAGCGGATGCCCTTGTTTGTAAAGGAAGGATCTATCGTCCCCATTGGTGAGCCGATTCAATATGCATCCGAAAAACCTGCAGCTCCAATTACGATTTATGTTTACACAGGTAAGAATGCATCGTTTACTTTGTATGAAGATGAAGGTACAAATTATAATTACGAAAAGGGACAGTATACAACAATTCCTTTCGTATACGATGATAAATCTAAAGAATTAACCATTGGCGAACGAAAAGGAGACTTTGACGGCATGGTGAAAGAGCGTACATTCCATATTGTATTTGTTGGGAAGGATACACCGAAAGGATTTGACACAAATCCGGTTCCCGATAAAACGGTACAGTATAATGGAACACAACTGAAAATTAACAGATGAAATAATAACCACTACTGATTTTTTTTTGAAGACTAAGGTTAACAAATTTTGAGTAAACACTAATGATGACTGCAGCCTATGCGATATAGGTTGCAGTCTTTTTTTGATACACTTTATTTTATTTATACCTTTACGCAATTTTAGTTTTATACATAAAAGGAAATAATTAAATAATGAAAATAGAAGAAAATTACTCTTTGGAGAGACATAATACATTTCATTTAAATGTTAAGACGCGTTGGTTCATGGAGTACAATAATGAAGAAGAGTTAGTTCGAATTTTGAAAGACGAATATGTTTCTTCATTCGAGAAAGTACACATTGGCTCCGGAAGTAATTTATTGTTCCTCCATGATTATAGGGGTGTTGTTATGCACTCTGCCATAAAGGGGATGGCAATCGTTGAAGAAGATGATGAAAATGTTTCAATAAGAGTGGGTGCTGGTGAACTGTGGGATGATTTAGTTGCTTTTGCTGTTAAGAACGGATGGGGAGGCATTGAAAATTTGTCTCTTATTCCGGGTGAAGTAGGAGCAGCCGCCATACAGAATATCGGAGCCTATGGGGCCGAATTCAAAGACGTTGTTCAGGCGGTTGAAACTGTAGAGATAGAAACGGCTTCTAAACGGATTTTCCCAATTGAAGATTGTAAATATGGTTACAGATCAAGTGTATTTAAAAATGAATTGAATGACAAATATATTGTCACCTATGTGATTGTCCGCTTAAATAAACACCCCCGGATAGCTATAGAGTATGCCGATCTTAAAGCCGAACTGGCAGCCTGCAACGAAATTAATCTGGCAGCAGTTAGAAAAGCTGTAATTGATGTTAGAACAAGAAAGCTTCCCGATCCCGAAACAATGGGTAATGCCGGAAGTTTCTTCATGAATCCAACTATTTCGGAGCGTCATTATAATCTTTTAAAGGAGCAATATCCTTCTATGCCATCCTATCCTTTGTCGGACGGGCGGGTAAAAGTTCCGGCAGCTTGGCTGATTGAGCAGTGTGGTTTTAAAGGAAAAGCATTCGGCCAGGCAGGAGTGTATGAACACCAGGCTTTGGTGTTAGTCAACCTTGGCGGTGCAGAAGGAACAGAGATTGCACTATTGGCAGAAACGATACGGGAAACTGTTTCCCAACGATTTGGTATTCAGATAGAACCTGAAGTAAAATATATATCTTGAGATGATGAAAATTACTTTCTTAGGAACAGGTACTTCTACAGGAAATCCTGAGATTGGATGTACATGCGAGGTTTGTACAAGTAAAGATCCGCGTGACTGGCGCTTAAGAGCTTCGGCTTTTGTGGAAATAGACGGCAAGCATTTGTTGATAGATTGCGGACCGGATTTCCGTTTGCAGATGCTTACACACTCAATTACCCGACTCGATGGCGTTCTGGTTACCCACGAGCATTACGATCATGTTGGTGGCTTGGACGATTTGCGTCCGTTTTGCAGAGACAAAGGGGTTGATATTTATGCTGAAGACAATGTTGCTGAAGCCATTATTACCCGGATGCCTTATGCTTTCAGGGAGTTTAAATATCCCGGAGTTCCAAACCTCGAATTGATTCGAATATCCGAGCAACCCTTCGATGCGGCTGGCATCAAGGTTATTCCTATAAGAATACTGCATGGTAAATTGCCTATTTTAGGATATAGAATTGGAAATTTTGCCTATTTGACTGATCTGAAATATATATCAGATGATGAAATAATGAAGCTAAGAGGATTGGATGTCCTTGTTATTGATGCTTTGCGAAAAGGACATCATCCCTCACACGAGGGGCTTGAAGAGGCATTACAGAATATCGAAAAGATTCGTCCTAAAACTGCATACCTGATACACATGAGTCACCGGATTGGTTTGCATGAATTTATTGAGAAAGAACTTCCCGCAAACGTTCATTATGCTTATGATGGATTGACGATTACCTGCTGACAGAGTCTGGTTGAACAAGGCAAGCTGTAAAGTAAATTCGTTCAGCATCTTTCGATAATTGAGGTAAAAAATTATGATTCGGATAAAAAGATTTTAACCTTCGAACGACCGAATCTGCCATTATCGGATATATGCTATCCAGTTGTGCATTATAGGGGATACCAGAAAAGCAACATAGCTTCCCATCGCTGCTAAACAGGTCGGCATAAACCCATCCGTTGCCTAAACCCATCCGTATGGAGTCGTTTATCTGAACAGAAATATCCAGCGACGGAGCCGGAATCAATAGATTTAACGGAGCATTTCGATCCATCAGTTTCTTTTGGGACAAAATTCTGTCCGACAGGGCCGTCTGACCTATCTTTTGTTGGAGACAAATCTCATCCAGGAGCTTTTTGCTAAAGCTTGCAGCCCAAACACCTTGATTGTAATAAGTAACAAAAAAACGATTGCCAGGTAAGGCATAAAAAGTAAATTCGGCCTTGTCTATCAACGTCCTTTTGGGATCGAAACTGCTGAAATAGGGATGTAAAATATTATCGGCAATTTGATAAGCTTGTTCTAATGTTGCATTAGCATAAATCACCTCTCCTTGCTCGTGATAAGATATGAGATAAAATGGAATACCCGGATTTTTGTCTATAATCTTAGCAAAAACAGGGGGGAGATGCGGGGCAAATAATTTCTTTGTATAATCGTCTGAAAGAATGATTTTGGAAAGCATGGATGGTCGATTAATACATAGAAGTGCATTCGGATTAGGGGCAACCACCGAGAACAGGTCGCTTTGCACGGTAATTTTCTTTTCATCAATTGAAAAGAAGAAAAACCAAGTAGCCAGAATAGCTCCAATAATAGATACAAGAGCAATTATAATCTCATTGCGGTATTCTTTCATTTTCCAGATAATAATAGCAAATATAACTAATTATCTGGTAACCTGAGACAAACTAAAGGAAAAAGATTAAAGTTGAACGGAACAACAGGTCATCACAATTTCTTTGAAAAGAAATATTTGCACCATTGTTTTATACCGCATTCTTCACATTTGGGCTTACGTGCAAGACAAACGTATCTGCCGTGAAGAATAAGCCAATGATGTGCTTTAGGAATAAGGTGTTCAGGAATATGCTTTACCAACTCTTTTTCTGTTTCAAGAGGTGTTTTACTGTTATTGGTAAGTCCAATCCGGTTTGAAACCCGGAACACATGGGTATCAACCGCCATGGCAGGCTTGTTATAGACGACAGATGCTATCACATTGGCTGTTTTCCGCCCTACACCGGGAAGTTTTTGTAGCTCATCTACGTCGGACGGTACCTCGCTGTTAAATTCTGAAACGAGTTTTTGAGCCATCCCAACCAGATGTTTTGATTTATTATTGGGATATGATACGCTGCGGATATATTCAAAAACAACTTCAGGAGTTGAAACTGCTAATACTTCGGGGGTGGGGAATGCTTCAAAAAGGGCCGGAGTGATCTGATTTACCCTTTTATCCGTGCATTGTGCGGAAAGAATTACTGCTATAAGGAGTTGATACGGATTCTTATAATGTAATTCAGATTCCGCAACCGGCATATTTTTACTAAACCAGTCAACTATTCCCTTATAACGTTCTTCTTTTCGCATGCAACTATATAAGATAACAGTCTTTTAACCCGTGTGTTTCCCCCGGGTGTGTTAATCCCGGGGGTGGTAAAAAAGACTAGGTTATCAACTTAATTGGCAGACTCAAACTGTTTCAGGAAACGTACATCGTTTTCTGAGAACATGCGTAAGTCTTTTACTTGGTATTTCAAATTTGTAATACGCTCGATACCCATACCGAGTGCATATCCGGAATAAACAGAACTGTCTATTCCACAGTTTTCCAAAACATTGGGATCCACCATTCCACATCCCAAAATTTCTACCCAACCTGTATGTTTACAGAACGGACATCCTTTTCCTCCGCAAAGGTTACATGATATATCCATTTCTGCAGATGGTTCAGTAAATGGGAAGTAGGAAGGGCGTAAACGAATTTTGGTATCTGGTCCGAACATCTCTTTTGCAAAGAAAAGCAAAGCTTGCTTCAAATCGGCAAAGGATACATTCTTATCAACATACAACGCTTCAACCTGGTGGAAGAAACAGTGTGCGCGATACGAAATAGCTTCATTACGATAAACACGTCCGGGACAGATTATACGGATTGGAGGCTCCTGGTTCTCCATCACGCGAGTTTGTACGGAAGAAGTATGAGTTCTTAACAATACATCCGGATTGTGTTGAATAAAAAAGGTGTCCTGCATATCTCTGGCAGGATGATCTTCTGCAAAATTAAGAGAAGAGAATACGTGCCAATCGTCTTCAATTTCAGGTCCTTCAGCGATACTAAAGCCTAAACGGCCAAATATATCGCAAATTTCCTTCTTGACAATAGACAGAGGATGTCGCGTACCTAGTTGTACAGGATAAGCTGTACGTGTTAGATCAATATCATTGTTGGTAGTCTGAATATTCTCGAAAGCCTCTTTCAGATCATTAATTTTCTGTTGAGTTGTTTCTTTCAGTACATTCAGGAACTGTCCGACTTCTCTTTTTTGATCAGCTGCTACGTTACGAAAATCATTAAAAAGAAGAGATACTTCTCCTTTTTTACTTAAATATTTAATTCGTAAAGCTTCCAGTTCTTCGGCATTTGCCGCTTTCATATCCTCTACTTCCTGAAGCAGAGCCTTTATCCTATCGATCATTGCAAATCTCCTTTATTTTACAGCTTGCAAAGTTAACTTTTCTTTTTACATTGACAATGTTAATAAAAGATTATTCTCTATTATCAGTAAGAAACCCGGATAAAATTTTTTTTCAATAAAAATATAGAACTAATAATTCAGCTTAAATCAAACAAATATTTACATTTGTGTTTGTTAATCTAAATCGCTATTGATATGAAACGAAACGCGCTGTTGCATCAACTGGTTACTCATGAAAATACCTTCGACTTTATTGTTATCGGTGGGGGAGCTACTGGTTTAGGAATTGCTTTGGATGCGATAACCCGTGGGGCAAGTGTCGCATTGTTTGAACAAGACGATTTTACCAAAGGAACATCCAGTCGAAGTACAAAGTTAGTTCATGGCGGAGTTCGTTATTTGGCTCAGGGAGATGTCTCATTGGTTCTCGAAGCTCTTCGAGAACGGGGATTACTAAGGAAAAATGCTTCACATTTGGTGAAGAATCAATCTTTTTTGATTCCATGTTATCGTTGGTGGGAAGGTGCTTTTTATACAATCGGACTGATATTATATGATTTAATGGCTGCAAACCTGGGATTCGGCCGTTCTTTTTGTATTGGTCCGAAGCGGGCCGTCAAAACAATTCCTATGTTACGCAAAAAGGGAATGAAAGCCGGAGTAATATATCACGACGGACAGTTTGACGATTCGCGTCTGGCAATCAATATCGCTCAAACGGCGGTTGATGCAGGGGCATGTGTCCTAAATTATATGAAGGTTACGAACCTGATTAAACAGGAGGGAAAGGTTTGTGGAGTTGAAGTGATGGATATGGAAACCGGCGAGCAGCATGTGGTTAAATCGAAGGTTGTTATCAACGCAACAGGTGTTTTTGCAGATGATATACTTCAGATGGACGAACCCGGGATAAAGCCTACTGTACGTCCCAGTCAGGGAGTTCATTTGGTGCTCGACGCGTCGTTTTTACAAAGTAATTATGCCATTATGATACCAAAAACTGCCGATGGACGGGTATTATTTGCAGTTCCCTGGCATGATAAAGTAGTAGTTGGCACAACGGATACATTGATGAAGCATGCATTGCTGGAGCCGGTTGCCCTCGAACAAGAGATTGATTTTATTTTAAATACTGCCGGTAAGTACCTTACCAAGCCCCCGCAAAGAAAAGATGTCCTATCTGTATTTGCTGGTCTTAGACCTTTGGCTGCGCCTAGAAGCGAGGATAAAAAAACAAAAGAGATTTCCCGGAGTCATAAATTGATTGTAGAAAAATCGGGATTAATAACTATCATAGGTGGTAAATGGACAACTTATCGAAAGATGGCTCAGGATACGATTGATTTGGCATATGCCAGGATGCATTTAAAGGCTCCCGAATGTGTTACCGAGACCTATAAAATCCACGGATGTAAAGAAAATCCGGATTATAACGATCCGCTGTATGTATATGGTACGGATGCAGAGGAAATCAGATCATTTATTGCTTCGTCACCAACCTTGGGTGAAAAGTTGCATCCTCAGTATACATATTCAGTGGGAGAAATTATTTGGATTGTTAGAAATGAAATGGCTCTTACGCTTGAGGATGTCTTAGCAAGGAGACTTCGCATACTTTTTCTGGATGCGAAAGCAGCCCTGGAAATGGCTCCCCGAACAGCCCGGATCATTGCTGCAGAGCGCCAGAAAGACCAACAATGGATAGATATGCAAATCCAATCCTTTAGCGAGTTGACATCCAATTATATTTTAACAGATTAAACCGAATTCTAATATACTAATATCTTAAAATGTAAATTAATACAAATATGAGTTTCAAGAATAAATATGTACTAGCGATTGATCAGGGAACTACTAGTTCGCGTGCCATAATCTTCAATCATCAGGGAGAGATTGTAGTAACCTCTCAAAAAGACTTTCAGCAATACTTTCCTCAACTCGGATGGGTTGAGCATGATCCGAATGAAATATGGTACTCTCAAAGCTCGGTTATTATGGAGGCTATGGCAAAAGCAGATCTGACAGATAAAAATATCGCCTGTATCGGAATTACTAACCAGCGTGAAACGACCATTGTGTGGGATAAAGAAACGGGGTTTCCTGTTTACAACGCGATTGTTTGGCAAGACAGACGGACCGCCGACTATTGTGAAGAGCTTAAAGCAAATGGGTATGCCGAGATGATTCATAATAAAACCGGATTGGTAATAGACGCCTATTTTTCGGCTACTAAAATAAAATGGATATTAGATAATGTAAAAGGAATCAGAGAAAGGGCGGATAGAGGCGAGCTTTGCTTTGGAACAGTAGATTCCTGGTTGGTTTGGAAATTATCCAGAGGAGA
This sequence comes from Macellibacteroides fermentans, assembly GCF_013409575.1. Lineage (NCBI taxonomy): Bacteria > Pseudomonadati > Bacteroidota > Bacteroidia > Bacteroidales > Porphyromonadaceae > Macellibacteroides > Macellibacteroides fermentans. Next base: position 95,441 of record NZ_JACCCY010000001.1, read on the forward strand.
AAAACACATTACAGATGTAAGTAATGCATCCCGCACCATGTTATTCAATATTCATACACTTGAATGGGACAAGGAGTTATTGGAATTATTCACAATCCCAGAATCAATGCTACCTGAAGTTAAAACCAGCAGCGAAGTGTATTGTGAAACCAAAAGTCCGATCTTTTCATCCGGAATTCCTGTTGCTGGAATAGCCGGTGATCAGCAGTCGGCTTTGTTCGGCCAGCTTTGTCTGGAGGAGGGGATGACTAAAACAACCTATGGCACAGGCTGTTTTATGGTTATGAATACAGGAAAGAAGCCGGTTGTGTCCCATAATAACCTGTTAACTACCATAGCATGGAAGATTGGAGAAGAGGTGACTTACGCCTTGGAGGGCAGTGTGTTTGTAGGAGGCGCAGTGGTACAGTGGCTGCGTGATGGAATCAGACTTATACCCAACGCTGCTGTTACAGAGCAGATGGCCGAGTCTGTTCCCGACAATGGAGGGGTATATTTCGTGCCTGCGCTAACAGGTTTAGGCGCTCCTTATTGGGATCAATATGCAAGGGGAGCCATTGTGGGTATTACGCGTGGTACTACCGCAGCACATATTACACGAGCTGCTCTTGAAGGAATTACCTATCAGGTGTATGACGTTCTGAATTCAATGGAGAATGATATAAAATCGAAGCTCAAGGAGATTCGCGTGGACGGAGGGGCTGTTGCCAATTGTTTTTTAATGCAGTTTCAGGCAGATATATGTCGTTGTCCGGTGGTCCGGCCTAAAGTTCTTGAAACAACTGCTTTAGGAGTGGCTTATCTGGCTGGTCTGGCTGTAGGATATTGGAAAGATATGTCCGATTTGCAGGAACAGTGGAGTGTTGACAGGACATTTACCTCTTCAATGACAGAAGAAGAATCGGTAGCCTTGCTACATCAGTGGCACAAAGCTGTAGGACGTACTTTACAATGGGCCGAGTAATAATCTTAAAAATACAATTAATATGACTCCGTTTGTAGCTGAATATATTGGTACGGCAATCATGATTTTAATGGGTGGAGGTGTTGTCGCCAATGTGGTTTTAGATAAAACGAAAGGAAATAACTCCGGTTGGATGGTAATAACTACGGCCTGGGCTATGGGTGTTTTTATAGGTGTGGTAGTTGCCGGGCCGTATAGTGGGGCTCATTTAAATCCAGCTATCTCAATTGGTCTGGCGGCAGCCGGTACTTTTCCCTGGAGCAATGTTTTATCCTATGTTGTGGCACAGTTCTTAGGTGCTGCTACCGGTGCGCTGATGGTTTGGATGTTTTATAAGGATCATTTTGACATTACAGAAAACAAAGTATCCAAATTAGGTGTTTTCTGTACAGTTCCAGAAATAAGGAATCCATTTAGGAACTTTTTATCGGAAGTAATTGGTACATTTGTTCTGATGCTAGTGGTATTCTATATTACAAAAGGAGAAGCTCAGATGTTAAATGAGAAAGTTACAATTCCTATTGGTTTAGGCTCTGTAGGAGCAATCCCGGTTGCTTTTACGGTTTGGGTTATTGGTCTTTCTCTTGGAGGTACCACCGGCTATGCGATTAATCCCGCAAGAGATTTAGCTCCCCGGTTTATGCACTCAGTTTTGCCCATTAAAGACAAAGGAGACAGTCAGTGGTCGTATTCCTGGGTTCCGTTAATCGGTCCGCTTCTGGGCTCTACGTTGGCCGCTATGCTCTATTTGATATTGCTGGACTGATTATAAGAAGATGTAAATTGATATTAAACAAATACCATTTTTTGGTTGGAAAAGGCTGATTTACCAATCAAAAAATTCAACTAATTAAACGTTATGATTAACAGAGAACTCATAAATCCCCAAAGTATTGTTATTGTTGGAGGATCTAACAATGTACAGAAACCGGGAGGAAGGCTGGTGCGTAACCTGCTTGATGGAAAATATAAAGGAGACTTATACGTAGTTAATGCCAAAGAAACCGAAGTGCAAGGGGTTAAATCTTATGCAAATGTTGCAGAAATCCCCGATACGGAGCTCGCCATCATATCTATCCCGGGGAAAGCGTGTCCCGAGGTAGTTGAAGTTCTGGCCAAACAAAAAAATGTTCGGGCTTTTATTATTATATCCGCAGGATTCGGAGAAGAAACTGTTGAAGGAGGAATTATTGAAAATCAACTGTTGGACATAATCAACGAAGCCGGAGCCTCATTTATAGGACCTAATTGCATCGGTGTGATGAATACTAATTATCACGGAGTATTTACTCAGCCGGTTCCTGAATTTCATCACGATGGAGTAGATTTTATTTCAAGTTCGGGTGGTACTGCACTTTTCATTCTCGAATCGGCTTTAACAAAAGGATTGCGTTTCTCGTCGGTGTGGTCTGTAGGCAATTCAAAGCAAAACGGGGTAGAGGATGTACTTGAATACATGGATCGTAATTTTAATCCGGTTACAGATTCAAAAATAAAGATGCTTTATATAGAAAGCATAAAGCAGCCTGATAAATTGCTGTATCACGCGTCATCGTTGATAAAAAAAGGATGTCGCATTGCAGCCATCAAAGCCGGAAGCACCGATTCAGGTAAAAGAGCTGCATCATCACATACAGGTGCAATTGCAAGTTCGGATTCGGCGGTAGAGGCATTATTCCGTAAAGCCGGTATCGTACGCTGCTTCAGCAGGGAGGAATTAACTACCGTTGCCAGTATTTTTACCTTGAATGAGGTGAAAGGAAAGAATTGTGCTATCATCACCCATGCCGGAGGTCCCGCGGTAATGTTGGCAGACGCACTCTCCAAGGGGCATTTAAATGTTCCGAATCTGGAGGGACCAATTGCAAACGAACTCAAATCGAAACTATATCCGGGTGCAGCTGTGGGAAATCCTATCGATATCATAGGTACGGGAACTCCGGAACATCTTGCAACTGTAATTGATTATTGCGAGAATAAATTTGACGAAGTCGATTTGATGATGGTTATTTTTGGTAGTCCGGGAGTAGTGAACGTTTATGATGCTTATGAGGTACTTCATAAAAAGATGGGACAATGTAAGAAGCCTATCTTCCCAATATTGCCTTCTATTGTTACGGCTGGTCCCGAAGTACGCAGCTTTATAAAGAAAGGTCATGTTAATTTTTCGGACGAAGTAACATTAGGAACAGCCTTGTCCAGGGTATTGAATACGCCAACACCGGCCAGTACGGATATACAATTGTATGGAGTGGATGTACCAGAAGTAAGAAGGATCATCGATCAGTTGCCAGCAGACGGGTATTTGAATCCTTCGCAGGTGCGCAGACTACTCGGGGCCGCAAATATACCGATGGTTGCCGAGTTTACTTCGGACGATAAAGACGAAATAATTGAATTTGCCAGAAAGGTAAAATATCCTGTGGTGGCTAAGGTTGTGGGACCTGTTCATAAAAGTGATATAGGCGGCGTAGCACTAAATATCAAATACGAAGAACATCTTCTGTTTGAATTTGAACGGATGATGCGTTTGCCTGAAGTAACTTCCATCATGGTACAACCCATGTTGAAAGGAACCGAATTGTTTTTAGGAGCTAAATATGAAGAAAAGTTCGGGCATGTTGTTTTATGTGGACTTGGAGGAATTTTTGTTGAAGTACTCAAAGATGTATCGTATGGTCTGTCTCCTTTGTCGTATGATGAAGCGTACTCCATGATCAGGTCTTTAAGAGGTTATCCTATTATTAAAGGAACAAGAGGGCAGAAAGGTATTGATGAACAACAATATGCCGATATTATTGTACGGCTATCCACCTTGCTGCGTTTTGCAACGGAAATAAAGGAAATAGACATCAATCCTTTGCTTGCAACCGATCGAGGCCTGTTTGCTGTGGATGCCCGCATCCGGATAGAAAAGAAATAGATATCGTATAAGATAGAAGGAGGGAACCTCAATAACCTGAGGTTCCCTCCTTTATTTTATGCATATCATAGTTTCCAAATAATTATTTATAAGCAGAGATATTTAAAGACTTTGCCTTAAGCTTTCTCCTTTTTAGTATTATCTATAATATAGATTTCATCAGGGTTGAACTTCCGTTTTAGATACAACGTCCGACTTCTCTGTTTTGTGTTTATCTCTCAGTTGTACGCTTCGGCAAGATGAAAAAGAACAAGCCAAAACACAAACAATTAAGAATACTAATGATTTGTATTTCATGATTGTACCATCTTATTTAATTCCTTGTTCAAGTTATGCTTCATATATATAACAATCCGGGCAGTGATTAAATAGTCTTTACCATGATAAAATCATTCATGTAGAAATCATTTCTGATATGATGATCCCTGGTGCTTTCTATTTCAAATCCCATGTGTTTGTAAAAGTCGACTGCCGGATTAAATCTGTTTACATAAAGCTCAACTTTAGATGCTGTTGGAAAATGTGTTTTAATGTATTCAATTCCCTGTTCAATAAGATATCTCCCGATTCCTTTTCCATGAACCGTGGGCACGGCATAAATTTTCTGAAAGTTAAACAGGAAATCATCCTTTTGTTCGATTGAGCAATAAGCACAGGGAGTATGATCGTCTTCAACGATGAAAAACAGATGGTGCAGCTCGTTCATCTGTTTTTTAATATTTTCGATTGAATACATCATTTCAAACATATAATCCAATTGAGCTTTCGTTAATATGTTTTTATATGTATCTTCCCATGTTTGGGAAGCAAGAGATTGTATCAACTGGCAATCTGATTCTGTGGCTTGTCTGAATTTAAGCATATTTAGTTATTTTACTGACAAAGTTAGTAAATGTTGACTATATAAAAGTATATTTTGACTACAATTAAATGCTGTCTCTTTTGCCATTTAAATCAAAAAACAATATTTTTGCAAAAAGCAATTTATTATCAATACCATAGTAAAACATTTAATCTATTATAAAAGATCCTACTTTAGATTTGTGATTTTGATAAAAGAGCGTTATTTATTTGGTTTATAATAATTTGTGATTACGATATAATCTTTGAATAACAGAGCTGCCACATCATGCTTGTTTTTTTTGAGTTTTTACATTAAATTAATGTATTATTCGGGGAAAAGAATAACTTTGTGGACGTTATTTTTGGACAATTACATAAAACTATAGATGGAAATGGATACAAAGATTCAGGAACTGACCGATAAGATCTACAAAGAAGGAGTAGAGAAAGGTAATGAGGAGGCGTCTCGCATAATTGCTGAAGCAGTGGAAAAACAAAATTCCATACTTAACAATGCCCAGGCGGAAGCACAACAGATTATTGCAGCAGCCGAAAAACAGGCTTCGGAACTTAAAAAGAATACTGAAGCTGAATTAAAGTTATTTGCTGCACAATATGTAGAGGCATTGAAGAGTGAAATTGCGAATCTTATAAATGGTAAAATTGCGACGTCAAATGTATCTGCGATTGTATCAGATAAAGAATTTATGCATAAAATTATGCTCGAGATGGCTAAAGAATGGGTAAAGAAAGAAGCTCTTACCATTCAGACTGAAGATGCTGAATCTTTGAATAAATATTTTGAAGCCAATGCCAAATCTCTTTTAGATAAAGGGGTGAAAATTGAACAAGTAAATGGAAAACCGGCTTCGTTTACCATATTACCAGCTGACGGTTCTTATAAAGTTTCTTTCGGTGAAGCCGAATTTGTTGCTTTCTTTAAAGAATTTCTTCGTCCGGCTTTGGTAGAAATGCTATTCTGATATGAGTAAATATTATGCATTAATCGCTGGGCTGCCCAATATTTCGCTGGAAGATACCAAAGTAAACTATACACTTTTATCTTTTAGAGAAGAATTGGACTCTATACTCACAAGTAGCGATATAAAGCTGATAAACCTCTATTTCAATAAATTCGACAATAAAAATCTGAAGTCTTACTTCCGGTTCCGCGACCTGGATCCCGATCCGCGTGGACGAATTACCTATGAGGAATATCAAACGCTAATACAAGCCCTCAAGGAGGGAGTAAAAGCTCCCAAAAACAGCAAATTGCCTGCCTATTTTGCCCAATTTCTTTCTGTTTATCTTGCCAATCAGGATAGTCCGGAATTAATAACATGGGAAGACTATCTGGCTTCACTTTATTATGCTTATGCAATGAAGTGTAGTAATAAGTTTGTTTCGGAATGGTTTGAGCTGAATCTGAATATCAACAATATTCTTTCGGCAATAACTTGCAGAAAATTCGGATGGGATAAGAAAGCTTATATTATTGGAAATAATAAAGTGGCAGAATCGATCCGATCGTCTAATGCGCGCGACTTCGGACTAGGGGATGAAGTAGATTATCTTCCTGAACTTATTAGGATTGCAGAAGAGCCGGATTTAACATTGCGTGAAAAGAAACTGGATGTGTTAAAGTGGAACTGGCTTGATGAAAAGACATTTTTTAAAACTTTTGATATAGAAAGTGTCTTTGCCTATATGCTTAAACTGGAAATGATTGAACGTTGGGTTACCCTGGATAAAGAGGCCGGAGAGAAAACATTCCGCGAACTTGTAAAAGGGATGAAGAAAGGAAGTGTGAGTGCATTGGAAGAATTTAAAAGAAACAATAATAAATAGTTATGGCAACGAAAGGAATTGTGAAAGGAATCGTATCTAACCTTGTTACATTAGAGGTTGATGGTCCGGTTTCGCAGAATGAGATCTGTTACATTTCCGTTGGAGGCGTAAAGCTGATGTCGGAAGTAATTAAAGTAATAGGTAAGAACGCTTTTGTTCAGGTATTTGAAAGTACCCGTGGTATGCGGGTAGGAGATGAAGCTGTGTTTGAGGGCCATATGCTTGAGGTTACTTTAGGACCCGGTATGCTATCCCGCAACTACGACGGATTACAGAACGACCTGGATAAAATGGACGGTGTATTTCTGAAGCGTGGAGATTACACCTATGCCTTGAATAACGATCAACTTTGGGAGTTTAAACCTTTGGCTGCCGTTGGCGACAAGGTGGAAGCCGGTAGCTGGTTGGGAGAAGTGAATGAAAATTTACAACCCCATAAAATCATGGTGCCTTTTGTTTTGGAAGGTTCGTTTACCATAAAATCGATTGTGGGTGCAGGTTCCTATAAAATAGAAGATACCATCGCTGTTATAACGGACGAAGAGGGTAACGACACTGTGGTTACAATGATTCAGAAGTGGCCGGTAAAAAAGGCTTTAACATGTTATAAATTAAAACCGAGACCCTATAAACTGCTGGAAACTGGTGTACGTATCATCGATACGGTGAACCCCATTGTAGAAGGTGGTACAGGATTTATTCCCGGACCGTTCGGGACAGGTAAGACCGTTCTGCAGCACGCCATATCTAAACAGGCCGAGGCAGATATCGTGATTATCGCCGCTTGTGGAGAACGTGCTAATGAGGTTGTAGAAATCTTTGCAGAGTTCCCTCACCTGGTAGATCCGCACACCGGTCGTAAATTGATGGAACGTACTATTATCATTGCTAATACTTCAAACATGCCGGTGGCAGCTCGTGAAGCTTCGGTTTATACAGCTATGACCATCGCCGAATACTATCGTAGTATGGGATTGAAGGTATTGTTGATGGCCGACTCTACTTCACGTTGGGCACAGGCATTGCGTGAAATGTCTAACCGTTTGGAAGAATTACCCGGACCGGATGCATTCCCGATGGACTTATCTGCCATTGTTGCCAACTTCTATGCGCGTGCAGGATTCGTAGAACTTAAAAATGGAGCTTCTGGATCAGTAACCTTTATAGGTACCGTATCACCTGCCGGTGGTAACCTTAAAGAACCTGTTACCGAAAATACAAAGAAGGTGGCCCGTTGTTTCTATGCGTTGGAGCAGGAGCGTGCAGACCGCAAGCGTTATCCGGCTGTAAATCCGATAGACAGTTATTCAAAGTACCTTGAATACCCCGAGTTTCAGGAGTATATTGCCAAGCATATATCTCCAAACTGGATTGAAATGGTTGACGAAATTAAAACACGTATGCTGCGTGGTAAAGAGATTGCCGAGCAAATCAATATCCTGGGTGACGATGGTGTGCCTGTAGAATATCATATTACGTTCTGGAAATCGGAGTTGATCGACTTCGTTATTTTGCAACAGGATGCATTTGATGCCATTGATGCAGTTACGCCTCTTAACCGTCAGGAGTTCATGATGGACAGAGTGAGCCGGATTTGTCGTTCGGACTTCAGATTTGATGGCTTTACTGAGGTAATGGACTATTTCAAGAAGCTGATCAATGTCTTTAAACAGATGAACTATTCTGAGTGGGAAAGTGCAGAATTCAAGAAGTTTAACGAGCAGTTGGATGAGATACTTGCTGAGCGAATTGTAAATAATTAAAGATATGGCAACAAAAGCATTTCAAAAAATATATACGAAAATTACCCAGATTACGAAAGCTACTTGTTCGCTTAAAGCTGCAGGAGTAGGGTATGATGAGTTGGCTTCTGTAGATGGCAAGCTGGCTCAGGTAGTAAAAATTATCGGCGACGAGGTAACTTTGCAGGTTTTTTCGGGTACGGAAGGTATTCGTACCAACGCAGAGGTTGTTTTCATGGGCAAGGCTCCTTCACTTAAAGTAGGAGATCAATTGGCCGGTCGCTTTTTCAATGCCTACGGTGATCCGATTGATGGCGGACCAATACCCGAAGGTAAAGATGTAGAGATTGGTGGTCCCTCCGTGAATCCGGTACGACGTAAACAACCTTCCGAACTTATTGCTACAGGTATTGCGGGTATCGACCTTAATAATACGCTGGTAACAGGTCAGAAGATTCCGTTCTTTGCAGACCCCGACCAGCCTTTCAACCAGGTAATGGCGATGGTTGCCTTACGTGCACAATCGGACAAGATTATTCTGGGCGGAATGGGTATGACCAACGACGATTATCTTTTCTTTAAAAATACTTTCAGCAATGCAGGAGCTCTCGATCGTATTGTAAGTTTTATCAATACTACGGAAGATCCCTCGGTGGAGCGTATTCTTATTCCGGACATGGCATTATGTGCTGCTGAGTATTTTGCTGTTGAGAAGAACGAGAAGGTGTTGGTATTGCTTACGGACATGACCAACTATGCGGATGCTTTGGCAATCGTATCTAACCGTATGGACCAGATTCCTTCCAAAGATTCAATGCCAGGTTCGTTGTATTCGGATCTTGCCAAGATTTATGAGAAGGCAGTACAGTTCCCGGCCGGTGGATCAATTACAATTATTGCGGTAACTACTTTATCGGGTGGCGATATTACGCATGCCGTACCCGATAATACAGGATATATTACTGAAGGACAGCTGTATTTGCGCAGGGATAGCGACGTGGGTAAAGTAATTGTTGACCCGTTCCGCAGCTTGTCTCGTCTAAAACAGCTTGTTACAGGTAAGAAAACGCGCGAAGACCATCCGCAGGTTATGAATGCAGCTGTACGTTTGTATGCCGATGCTGCTAATGCAAAGACAAAACTTGAAAACGGATTCGACCTTACGGATTATGATATTCGTACGTTAAACTATGCCAAAGACTATTCTAAAAAACTTTTGGCTATCGACGTAAACCTGAATACTACAGAGATGCTTGATGTTACCTGGGAATTGTTCTCTAAACATTTTAAACCACAGGAGGTGAACATCAAGCAAGCGCTTGTTGATCAATACTGGAAAGTAAAAGAATAACCTATGGCTATAAAGTTTCAATATAACAAAACTTCGTTGCAGCAGCTTGAGAAACAACTCAAAGTACGCGAGCGCTCTCTACCAACCATTAAAAGTAAGGAGAGTGCCTTACGTATTGAGGTGAAGCGCACAAAAGACGAGGTAAGATCATTGGAACTCCAGCTTGAAGAAGAAATTCGCAGTTACGAAAATATGGTTGCTCTATGGAATGAGTTCAATCCTTCACTTATAAAGGTTAAGGATGTTACACTTTCCACAAGAAAAATTGCCGGTGTACTTGTGCCTGTTTTGAATGATATTGAATTCGAGATAGGTACGTACAGTCTGTTTAATTCCCCTTCGTGGTATGCCGATGGCATTGAGTTGCTTAAGGTTTTGGCACGTACGGGTATAGAGGCCGAGTTTTCGGGCATGAAGCTGGAGTTGTTGGAGCATGCAAGGAAGAAGACTACTCAAAAAGTAAACCTTTTTGAGAAAGTACAGATTCCGGGCTATAAGGATGCGATCCGCAAGGTGAAGAGATTTATGGAAGACGAAGAAAGTCTGTCCAAATCTTCGCAAAAAATCATGAGATCTAACCAGGAAAAACGTAATCTCAAAGAAGAGGAGGAGGTAGCATGATTGTAAAGATGAATAAATATGCCTTTATGGTTTACCATAAAGAATACGAAACATTCTTATCTGATTTGCGTGATGCCGGAGTGGTTCATCTGGTTGAAACCAAATCGACGGCGGACAATAAAGAGCTGCAAGAGTCTCTTATACAACGTAAAAGGATTGATACCCTTAAGAGATACTTTAAGGCCTTGCTGGCGGACCAGAAAGATGTTCAGCAAGCTCCTGCAAGGGATATCTCTGTTAAAGAGGGATTACGACTGGTACAGAAGATAGAAGAATGTCAGGATAAGAAAGCGTTGCTGGAATCGGCCAGGCAGACACTCGAAAAAGAGATTGCTTATATGGAGATCTGGGGCGAATTTACCTATTCAAACATTAATAAACTTCAGCGTGCAGGTTATCATATTACCTTTTTTACCTGCCCCGTTGCTAAATTTAATGATTCATGGGTAGAGAAATACAATGCAATACAGATATCCACTTATCAATCGGTTGTGTATTTTATTACTATCACCAAAATTGGAGAGGTAATTGAAATTGATGCCGAGCGACCAAAGATGCCGGATAGGGGATTGGCAAAGTTGAGAGCCCGTTATAATAAGCAGCTTGAAGACATCAAGGCAATTGCAGACAGACTGAAGCAATATGCGGTGGAGGATTACAATACGCTGGATATGCTGGACAAAAAACTGCATAATAAGTTTAATTACTCCAATGCCATCGTGCAGGCTACCAAGGAAGCTGATGATAAACTGATGCTGATGGAAGGCTGGGCTCCAAGGGAGAAGGAAGAAGCTCTTGAGAAGATGCTGGACGATAAAGGTATTTATTACCAGAAGCTCGAAATAAAGGAAGAAGACAGTGTGCCTATTCAATTGAAAAACAACCGTTTTTCTCGCTTGTTCGAACCTATCACCAAGCTATTCTCATTGCCAAACTACAATGAGTTTGATCCAACGCCGTTTTTCGCACCCTTCTTTATGATGTTCTTTGGATTCTGCTTTGGTGATGCCGGTTATGGAATCATTATAGTTACGGTTTGTACGCTGCTCAAACGTAAGGTTGGTCCGGACTTACGTCCTTTCCTTACTTTGTTCCAGTTTCTGGGATTGGCTACCATTATTTTCGGTCTGCTTTCCGGATCGTTTCTGGGAATTGCATTAGCGGATGTGAAGGCTTTATCTGCTTTTAAAGCATACTTCCTGAATTCCGATAATTTAATGACGCTATCTATTATAGTTGGACTGCTCCAAATTGTATTTGGAAAATGTGTGGCTGCGGCTCAGGTTATCTATCTGAAAGGCTGGAAGTATGGTGTGGCTCCAATTGGCTGGATTTTGGTTATAGTAGCTGCTATTGCGGCATTCGGTCTTCCTATGGTGGGTATTGCTCTTTCTCCAATGATGTTAAACGTATGTAATGGATTGATAGCAATCGGTTTACTTGTTGCATTATTATATAATTCGCCCGGAAAGAATGTATTTTTAAATTTCGGGTCAGGTTTATGGAATGCCTATAATATTGCATCAGGTTTGCTTGGGGATACTTTATCATATATTCGTCTGTTTGCCATTGGACTGACCGGGGCTATTCTTGGTGGGGTGTTCAATGAGTTGGCATTTACAATGACGGATGGAATGAATATTGTATTACGTTCGGTAATGGTATTACTAATATTGTTAATAGGTCATTCAATAAATTTCGGTTTATGTATGATTAGCTCATTGGTACACCCCTTACGTCTTACATTTGTAGAGTATTACAAGAACGCAGAATTTGGAGGCGGTGGAAAAACCTTTACTCCTTTTAAACTAGAGAAATAAATCTTATTGAAAATCAAAATAATTAAAATAATAATTTAAAAACAAGAATGATTATGGAACCAATTTTATTAGCGTATGTTGGAGTTGCCTTAATGGTTGGATTGACTGGGATTGGTAGTGCTTACGGTGTTACAATAAGTGGTAACGCTGTGGTAGGTGCTATGAAGAAGAATCCGGATGCTTTAGGTTCGTATATTGCTTTAAGTGCTTTACCAAGTTCTCAGGGTCTTTATGGTTTTGTAGGATATTTTATGTTGAAAGCTTTTTTAGTACCTGAAATTTCCTCTTTTGCTGCAACAGCTGTGTTTGGAGCAGGTTTAGCCATGGGATTAGTAGGCTTCTTCTCTGCAATTCGTCAGGCTGGAGTTTGTGCAAATGGTATTGCAGCTATCGGATCGGGTCATAACGTATTTGGTGCCACCATGGTTATGGCTGTATTCCCCGAATTGTATGCTATCTTAGGTTTGCTTGTGTTGATTTTGATTTCCGGCACAATTCCTGCATAATTGTATGTAAAGGAATCTGCTTCGCGGAGTATAAGTATAAAGGGCGTGTTTCTCGTTAAAGGGAATCACGCCCTTTCATTTAGTAGATTAAGCTGGCAACCCTGCTTGATTAACGCCGGAAATAGTATCATCTAACCGGAAATATGACTGGATATGTACATCGGGCCCATGGAGACGATTAAACGCGCCCATGGGCCCAATGTATCGCCTCCATGGGCCCGATGTACAGATGTAACTGTTTTGAAGATTAATCTTCCTTTATTTGCTTTTAGAAGATACTTTATTGAGACGAAAGGACTGGTTGTTATTCGCCGTTCTTTATATCCATACTCAGCTTCATGGCAAAGAAGTTGGTATCGTTCATCGTACTGTTTTCCGGGTTTTTAGTTGCTTTTCCCTTGTAATACTGTTTTGCCCTTTCCGGATCGAGTGATAAATTGAACAGATCTTTCCACCTGAAATCGAACCGGGCTTTGCTTATTGCATTATCCCGCACCTGCGCACCGGGCTGACCTTTCGCAAGATCGGCTGCGTGAGCCGCTATTTTTGAGGCAATTACCCCCTCGCGTACATCTTCCTTGTTGGGTACATTGAGTTGCTCTTTGGGTGAAACGGCACAAATCATGGAAACGCCGTACCAGGCAATCTGCGCAGAGCCGATGGCTGCACTAATATGATCGTAGCCCGGAGAAATATCTGTTGTAACCGGCCCCAGTGAATGGAACGGAGCTCCCATACAGGCATAATTTTGCTCGGATGTATTTTCCTTTATTTTGTTTAAGGGTACATGTCCCGGTCCTTCAATAATAACCTGAACGAAGTGTTCCCAGGCTATTTTTGTAAGGGTGTTCATTGTTTTAAGTTCGGCAAACTGAGCAATGTCATTGGCATCGTAAATAGAACCTGGTCTTAGTCCGCTTCCAATCGAAACCACGGCATCATACTGACTTAAAATCGAGCATATCTCATCGAAATGTGTATACAGAAAATTTTCTTGTTTATGGATCTTCATCCACGTACTCATTATAGCGCCGCCGCGGGATACAATTCCGGTAAGACGGTTCATAGCCAAATCGATATGACTGCTTAACAGTGCGGCATGGATGGTGAAGTAATCCACTCCTTGCTCTGCCTGATGAATAAGCGTGTCTCTGAATACTTCCCAGGTAAGGTCCTCAATCTTTCCGTCTACCTTCTCCAGTGCCTCGTAAACAGGAACCGTGCCCAGAGGAACCGGACAGTTTCTAATGATCCATTCGCGGGTTTCGTGGATGTATTTACCGGTAGAAAGATCCATCAATGTATCGCATCCCCATTTGCAGCTCCACACCATTTTTTCGATGCTTTCTTCCACATCCGTCGAAAGTGTGGAATTTCCAATGTTAGCATTGGTTTTAACCAGAAACCGCTTTCCTATAATCATCGGTTCAGATTCCGGATGATTTAAGTTTGCGGGTATCACCGCTCTGCCGGCGGCAATCTCTTTTCGGACAAACTCCGGGGTGATAAACGACTTTAATCCCAGTCCTTCCACCTGTTGATTCTCCCTGATGGCCACATATTCCATCTCCGGCGTAATAATTCGGCGTTTGGCATAATACATCTGGGTGATTCGCTTGCCTTGTTTTGCCTTAAACGGATAATACTGTTTGGGAAAACAGGTAAATTCTGCAGCCGGATCCGTTGTATTGGTTGTAAAAGAGGGGACGGTAAAGTCGGCAAGTTTTACCAGATCTTTGCGTCTTGCATACCATTCTTCACGTATCCGGGGGATTCCTTCGGTAATACATAGCGCTGATGATGCATCGGAATACGGACCGGTAGTGTCGTAAACGATCACCGGATTATTCTTTCTTTTCTCTTTTTTTCCGTTTTCGTCGGGAACCAGCGAGTCCGAAAGAGTAATAAGTCGCATGCCGACTTTCAATCTGTTAATCTCTCCCGGCACATAGATCTTTTGGGAGGATGGATAGGTAATACGCAAATTTCGTGTCGGAATCATATTTCTGTTTACAATTTGTCTATTTTAACAGAGTCCGGGGCAAGTTATTCTCCTATGTAGGTTATAAAATGACCTGATACGATACAAAGGTAGTACGAATGCGGAAAGAAAACAAAAAGGGGGTGTTAATAATCTGGGGAAACATATCAATGAATATTATTGAAGCGTTGTTTATCTTCAATTATTTGTTGTAACTTCGCAACTGTTAATTCACAAATAAGAGAATGGAAATTTTTATTATTATTTGTCTTATTCTTTTAAACGGTTTATTGTCGATGGCAGAAATCGCGTTGGTCTCTGCACGTAAATCGAGGCTCGAAACCTATGCAAAAAAGGGAAATAAACTAGCTAAGGCAGCTTTGGAGCTGGCCAACCAGCCGGATAAGTTTTTGTCTACCGTACAGATCGGTATTACATTGATCGGTATCCTGACCGGTTTGTATTCCGGCGAAGCCTTTGCTGCAGAGCTGGCTTGGCTAATTGACGGTATTGAACCGCTAAAACCCTATTCACTTATCATCTCTAAAACAACGATTGTAATTATTGTTACTTATCTTACGTTGGTTTTGGGCGAGCTGGTTCCTAAAAGAATCGGGATGGGTGCTGCCGAAAAGGTTTCCATGTTTGTTGCTAAGCCGATGTCTGTTTTGTCTTTCATAGCATCTCCTTTTGTTTGGTTGCTTTCCAAAAGTACCCGCCTGGTTGTATATTTAGTCGGAATTGAAAAGACTGAAGATAATCGTGTTACGGAAGAAGAGATAAAAGCAATCATCAAAGAGGGCTTTGATGTGGGAGAGGTGCAGGAGGTAGAGCAAGACATTGTAGAGCGTGTGTTTAATCTGGGTGACAGGAACGTTGGTTCAATTATGACACACCGAAGCGAACTGGTTTGGCTGGATGTGGCAGATTCGAATCAGTCCATCAGCGATAAGGTGAAGGAGAATCTTTTCAATGTGTATCCGGTTGCGTCCGAAAGGTTTGATAATATACAGGGAATCGTTTACCTGAAAGATTTGTTTGGTAAAATAGATTCACCAGACTTCAAACTTAGTCAGGTTATCCGTCCAGCTTTATTTGTTCCGGAGAATCAAAGTGTGTACAATGCCCTGGAGCAATTTAAAAAAGCCATGGTGAAATCGGCCATGGTAACCGACGAATTTGGCGGGATTCAAGGGATTGTTACCCTGAAAGATATCATGGAAGGGTTGATCGGTCAGGTGCCCGAAGTGGGAGAAGAACAGGAAATCATTCAGCGTGAAGATGGTAGCTGGCTGGTAGACGGCCAGTTCTCTTTCTATGAGTTTCTGGAGTATTTTGATATGGAAGACTTGTATAACGAGCACGATTATAACACATTAAGCGGTTTGATTCTTGAAATACTTGAACGTGTACCACGTACAGGCGAGAAGCTGCGTTGGTTGAACTTCAAGTTCGAGATTGTGGATATGGATGGTGCCCGTATCGACAAGGTATTGGTTACAAGAGAAATGGAGGATTAAATATCCATACAGCATAAAGGCTGCGGATTATTCATTCATGTTACAACAATGAACGAATAATCCGCAGCTTTTTTTTATTTCTATTTCTGATCGTTGGATTCGATTATGCGCAGATACCCGTCGAAAAGCTGAAATTGAGGATCGTTGTCGGCAAGGAAACGAATTACGGTAATGCTTTTCTCTGTCGGGTGGGGCAGACTCTGAATTAATTTACTCACCTCCAGAGGTGTTGATCCGGCAGCCTTCTCGATGGCGCTTTTAATGGTGTTGAATTCGTGATTGGACAGCCCCGAACTGTTTCGGGCAAGACAAACATCGCAACATCCACAGTCGGCCGACCCATCTTCGCCAAAATATTCGAGCAACATGCGGCTCCGGCACCTGCGGTCTTCTTTAATGTAGTCCAGTACCCGCTGAATCCGGGTTTCAAACCGTTGCCTGCGCTCTTCGAAAGCACTTGGGGGTATAACAACATACTTCAGATCTTCCCGCGTCTGGGTATAGATTATAAGCGGTGTCTTTTTATGAGGTATGTACTTTACGATGTGATATTTAGACAAACCGATCAACGTATCGTAAACCTCTTGCTGCGATACATTGGCACGTGTAGCGATCAGCGCCTCGTTAATATAGGCATAATCGGCAAACAAACCGGTGTACGAACGCAAAATAACCTGTATGATTGCATCGGATTGCTTGTCCTGATGAAGATATTTATATAAATCCTCCTTATTAGCAATAAAAATCAAGCGCGAAGCATTGTCGATTTCATCGGTATATTCTATATAACCCGAAAGCTCCAGAATCTTCAACGCATGGTGAGTCTGCAGTAACGGAAACTTAAATGCGGCACAAAATTCGTTTAAAACGAAGTCGTGCACGGTATCCAGACCAAAACCTACGGCAATTTGGTAATAATTACCTAAAGCCTCGTATACACGCAGTATGAAATCGCGTTCGGGAAACTCGTCCGACAACCGTTTTTTCAATTTGGCACTGTCGGTTCCGGTACATAAAGCCACGGCGTAGGCCCGTTGTTCGTCTCTTCCTGCGCGACCGGCTTCCTGATAGTATTCTTCCAGCGAACCAGGCATATCGATGTGAACAACCAACCGGACGTCGGGTTTATCAATACCCATACCAAATGCGTTGGTGGAAACTATCACACGGCATTCGCCGCTTTTCCAGCGTTGTTGTTTCAGCTCTTTCTCTGCATGATTGATTCCGGCATGAAAGAAATCGGCCGAAATACCCGCTTGTTGCAGAATGGTGGCTATTTCTTTAGTCTTCTTCCTGTTGCGTACATACACAATGGCTGTTCCGGGTACTTTGTTCAGCATATGTACCAGCTCATTCATCTTGTCTTCCGTACTTCGTACTACGTAAGAAAGATTGCTGCGTCCGAAACTTTTCTGAAATACGTTCTTTTCTTTAAAGTGAAGACGTTCCTGAATGTCATTCACCACCTCGGGAGTTGCCGTGGCGGTAAGCGCCAGTACCGGTACCCCGGGCAGCAGCTCGCGTACATCGGCAATGGCGAGGTAGGAGGGACGGAAGTCGTATCCCCACTGAGAGATACAATGGCTTTCGTCAATTACCAGCAACGACACATTCATTGCGTAAAGCTTGGCTTTGAACAACTCTGTAACAAGACGTTCGGGCGAGACGTAAAGAAATTTATAATCTCCGAAAATGCAATTCTCAAGCTGCGCTATAATCTCCTGACGGGTCATCCCGGCATATACAGCCGTGGCCTTTATCCCCACTTTACGCAGGTTGTCCACCTGATCCTTCATAAGGGCAATCAGGGGAGTAACCACAATGCATATCCCTTCCATCGCCATGGCTGGTACCTGGAAAGTAATAGATTTGCCTCCGCCGGTAGGCATCAGGCCAAGTGTATCCCTGCCCGCAGCGATGGAATGGATGATATCCTCCTGCAACGGACGAAAAGACTGGTATCCCCAGTACTTCTCTAATATCTTATGGTAGACATCCACCTCGTCCCTTCATATATCGTCTGGCTTGATGTCTTTAATCATCAGCTGTAACGATGTGTTTCCGTTATATGTGTTTTCTTCCACTGTATAGCAGATATTAAAAGGTTTCATGCCTTTAATATGCTTGCTGTGCTTATGCATGCCAAACGCAATACCGTGAATGGGACTGTTGGAATTGGCATCTATCAATTCAAGTTTAATATGTTCAAGGTCTTTCCCAACCAGTTTGCTGGTTCCGTAATCCTTTACCCGTCTGCTGCAAAATACCGGTTTCTGGTTATCGGGACCAAAGGGACTCATCTTTTTCAAGTCATGCATAAACTTGGCGTTTATGTCTTTGAAATCAAGAATTGCATCCACATCCAACTGAGGAACCATCTGTTCCGGCACGATTTCATCGGCTGCAAGCTGAAGAAACCGATTGGTGAACGCTTCCAGGTTTTCTTCTTTTAAAGAAAGTCCGGCTGCGTAGGTATGTCCCCCGAAGTTCTCAAGCAGATCCCTGCAGCTTTCAATAGCCTTGTATATATCGAATCCGGCAACCGAACGGGCAGAGCCGGTAATAAGCTCCGATGATTTGGTGAGTACCACAGCCGGACGGTAATATTTTTCCGTTAACCGGGATGCCACAATACCGATCACACCCTTATGCCAAGCCGGATTGAAGACAACAATAGCCTTTCTGTCGGCCATATCCTGAAAATCATCTATGATAGCATTGGCTTCGTCGGTAATTTTTTTATCCAGTTCGCGGCGTTCGTCGTTGTACTGATTGATGTTTTCACTCTTTTCGCGTGCACTTTCGCTGTCTTTTGCCAGCAAAAGATCAACCGCCTCTTTACCGTTCATCATGCGGCCGGAAGCGTTGATGCGCGGACCAATCTTAAAAACGATATCAGACATGGTAATCTCCTTACCCGTCAGACCGCAAACATCGATGATTCCTTTTAGTCCCAGACTTGGGTTGCTGTTTATCTGCTTCAGCCCGTAATAAGCCATGATCCGGTTTTCGCCCGTAATCGGAACAATATCCGATGCGATACTTACAGCACACAAGTCGAGCAGTTTTTCCAAATCGGCAAAAGGAAAGTTGTTGCTTTTGGCAAATGCCTGCATGAATTTGAAGCCCACGCCACATCCCGAAAGATGCTCGTAGGGATATATCGAGTCTACGCGTTTGGCATCCAGAACAGCAACTGCATCCGGCAAAGTATCGTCGGGCATATGGTGGTCGCAGATAATAAAATCGATTCCTTTTTTCTTTGCATACTCAATCTTTTCGATTGCTTTGATGCCGCAATCGAGTGATATAATTAACTTCACATCGGTATCGGCTGCATAGTCAATACCCTTATATGAGATGCCGTAACCTTCGTCGTACCGATCCGGAATATAATAATCCAATAATGTGGTATAGGGGCGTAAGAATTTGTAGACCAATGAAACAGCTGTTGTTCCGTCCACATCGTAATCGCCATATACCAATATTTTTTCCCTTTCACCCAGAGCCTTATTCAGGCGTTTTACCGCTTTATCCATGTCTGGCATCAGAAAAGGATCATGCAGGTCGTTCAGACTGGGCTTAAAAAACTTATTTGCCTCTTCTTCCGTAGTTATGCCACGCTTAACAAGAAGCTGACAGATAACAGGACTTATGGCCAGCTTATCAGCCAGCTCTTTGCTTATCCGGTTTTCTTCTTCTGTCGGTTTCTGAAAATTCCATTTGTTGGTCATTATATATTTTACTTTTTTTTGTCTGTCTGGGTGCTTCAGCCAAAGCTGTAGCCGCAGAAAGTATTTCAAAACCGGTTTGGGCGGTTTAATAAACGGGCACAATGAAAAACCCTTATGCACCACGTCCAATACTTTTCAATCCGTAAAGTTAGATATTTCTAATGGATTATTGCAACAGTAGAAGCCGATTTATTGATTGTATTTGAAATGTAAAATTGATATAAGTCAGTTTTCATTTTGTTTTTTACCTGTATATTTCTGTTTTTATGAGTAATTTGGTATCTAAAACTAAATTACATCACTAAAATTGATGGAAATTAGCATTCATTACTGTAGTTTTGATAAATTTAGATGGAAGCTATCCGACTGCTTCATATGGCTAAAATGAACTTTTTTATGTAGGTTTGCACCCTTAAATGATAATTTGATTAAAATGACAAAAGTACAAGCTTTACTGGCGGGATTACCCGATGAAACTAAACAACAATTTATTCCGCTGTTTGGAAATGTGGACAAGTTTTATACTGTTATGTATCTGATAGCAAAAAACGAACATATTACCGGTAATGAAAAGCCGGATCGTTACCAGGAGAGACTGGATGTAATCCGCCGGATTCGAAGCAAGGTCGAAAATATAGTTACATCATTCGGATTGGATGGTTCGGAACTGGTTGCCGATGTTGCCAGCGACTATTTTGAAGACTATGTTAATTTTAGGGAGCCTTCCATTATGCTTACGAACGAAGAGTTTATCGAAACAATTAATAAAATAGCCGCTTTTAATTAATACTTAATAGCTTGTTAGTGTTTAAATTTGATTACATTTGCTGGTTTTATTTTTTATAATAAAGGTTTTAATAGGTGTTTTGAATTGTAAGTAGTTGAATATATGGCCCATTTCTCAAAAATTGTTCGTTGGATTGTAAGTCAGGAGCATCTGTATTTCTTATTCTCCCTGTTGCTTATTGTCCCAAATCTGGTTTTTTTTGTTACGGAGCCATTCTCTATCACAGTAGGAATTGCAGCTATCTTAATCCCTCTGGCTTGTGTTATGTGGCTGTTGCTGGTATTCAAAAAGCCTGGAATAATGGTGTGGCTGCTTCTTCCCAAGTTTATTCTGGATGGGGGACAACTTATTCTGCTTTATCTTTTCGGAGAATCGGTTGTTGCCGTAGATATGTTTTTAAACCTTACCAGTTCGAATGCTTCGGAAGCAGGTGAATTGGTCGGAAATATATTGGTAATTATCCTCTGTGTTTTCTTTTTATATACATTGCCCACATTGTATCTTGCGTATCGCTCTGTGCGACTGAAAGATAAATTGTCGCAAAGTTTTAGAAAGAAGTGGGCTTTAGTGGCCTTGGCAATTTTTATAGCAGGCGGCACCTCCTATATATTAACCCCCGATAGAGAACAGGAAGTCTCTTTTAAAAAGGATGTTTATCCGGTCAATGCTCTTTATAATCTTTATTTTGCAATAGAGAAAGCTGGTAAAAACAAAAGATACCATGAAACTTCGGCCCATTTTACATTTAATGCAAAGAAGGATGAAACATCTTCTAAAAGGGAAATTGTAGTGCTTGTTGTAGGAGAAACCTCCCGGGCGATGGAATGGAGTTTGTATGGCTACGAAAGAGAAACGACTCCTCGGCTAGGTAAACAGGATGGATTGGTGCATTTTACCGATGTAATTACTCAATCTAATAATACACATAAGAGTGTACCCATAATTCTTTCGGCAGCTTCGGCCGAAAACTATGAGGTGATATACAGTCAGAAAAGTATTGTGACTGCCTTTAAAGAGGCTGGATATAAAACAGTTGTTATTGCCAATCAGAAGCTTACCACCTCAATGATCGGTGCTTTTTATCGTGAAGCCGATCAATTTATTGATCTCAGCTCTTTCAAAACAGGCAGTCTTCTAACCTCTTTGCACGACGGGGCCGTTCTGCCTTATGTAGATAAAGCAATTAAGGAAAATACAGGCAATTTATTTATTGTGCTTCATACCTATGGATCTCATTTCAATTACCATGAAAGATATCCAAAGGAGTTTAGTATGTTTAAGCCTGATAAAGTGGCCGGAATACGTGCTGCTTATAAAAAAGAAATGCGCAATGCTTACGATAACTCGATACTTTATACAGATTATATTTTATCCGAACTTATCTCGAAGCTTAAACAAACCGGCGACTGCACATCGTTGGTATATCTGTCTGATCACGGTGAAGATATTTTTGACGATGCGCGTGCCAGATATTTACATGCATCGCCAATTCCAACTTACTACCAGCTTCATATTCCGTATATTATCTGGTTCTCGGATGTATTCAGAACAGAATGGCCCGAAAAGTACAATGCGGCCGTCAATCATCAGACAACTCCTGTAAGTACCAACAGTGTATTTCATACCGTTCTTGATTTAGGAGGTGTCAGTACATCGGAATCCGATTCTTCTTTTGCACTTACACAGCCGGCATTTAAGGTACGCGACCGTATGTATCTGGGAGATCATGATGATCCGATTCCTTTCTGGAAAATAGGGTTAAAAGAGCTTGATTTTAAAATGCTCGATAAATGGCAATTAACTTATGGCGAAAGATGATAGGCTAAAGTTTTTAGCTTAGAAAGTTAGCGATGGTTTCATTCAGTAGTTTTACATCTACGGGTTTGGATAGATACTCTGATGCTCCGGCTTTTTTGGCTGTTTCAATGTCGGAATCAAATACATAGGCCGAAAGCATAATGATCGGGATTGTATTTGATTCTTTTCTTATGATTGTAAGAGCATCCAGCCCCGACATAACAGGCATCTTATTATCCATCAGAATCAAATCAATGTTTTCTCTTCTGAATATATCAATTGCCTCTTTGCCGTTCTTAGCTCTGATCAATTGATACTTATTCTTAAGAATGGTTTTAACCAACAGAAAGTTACTATCTTCATCTTCGGCAATCAGGATCGTTGATAAGCCATTCTTTGGTTGATTGGTTACTTGTATCTGTTGACTGTAGTCTTTGACTCCTTTATCGCAGTTGGGTACGATGCCATCCATTTCATAGGAAGCAGCATCCTGATCGGGTATGCGAACTTCAAAGCGTGTTCCTTCTCCTTGCTTGGATGTTACTTGAATGGTGCCATTGAACCTATCTACAATTACCTTGCAAATCGATAATCCCAGCCCGGCTCCCTGAGTAAATTCATTTTTCTTATAGAACCGGTTAAATACATTGTTTAGATCTTCTTCGGCAATACCCCGGCCTGTATCTTCAACAAAGAATTTGAGATATCCCTCTTTTTCTTTCGTGTAGCCAACTTTAATATAACCTTTAGTTGTAAACTTGATGGCGTTGTTTATCAAGTTTGTTATCACCTGATTCAGTCGGATACAGTCAATCATCAGAATTGATGTTTCATTAGGCACCTCCTTTATCAAGCGCAGATTGGATGGTATAATTACCTGATGTGTATTAATAATTTGCTCAATCAATTCGTTCACATCGCAGCGGATATTCTTAAAGAGCATGGATCCACTTTCAATCCGTGCCAGATCCAAGATGTCTGATATAAGAGCCAAAAGCAATCTGCAGTTGTTGTTGATTGCGTCAATAAAGATAAGTCTATCTTCCTGGTCATATTCATCATCACAGGTTAGCAGGTTTGAGAATCCAACAATAGCATTTAGAGGCGTGCGAATCTCGTGACTCATATTTGCAAGAAAGGCACTTTTAAGTGCATCCGATTGCTTTGCTTTATCCCGGGCTGCTACAAGTTCTTCTTCCGTCTGTTTATACGACTGGATATCAATTACTATTCCAAAAATGAATTTCTTCGTACTCGCTTTGGGATCGTACATGGATGATAAACGGAATTCAAACCAGTTATATCCCTTATTATTTACTTTAATACGGGCTTTAAAAGCAATCTTACCCTCCAGATAGTAATCAGAACTTATCAAATCATGGAAGAGTTCAACATCATCGGGGTGAAGCAGTTTAATGAATTCGTCGTTGCTAATTAGATGACTCCCATCGTCATAAATTTGATAATGACTGAAGAACAGGGGACTAAAGTTAATTCCTTCATGGCTTTCGGGTATTCGAAGGGTAAAAATACTACCATTATTCATAGCAATATCCATCAGTTCGTTTTGAATCAGTTCGTTGGAGATATCTGTAAATGTAATAACGGTTCCATAGGCAATACCATCTCTGTAAATTCCTGCGATGTCTCCTTTAATAGGAAAATCTTTTACATTTGGAGATTTGATATAGGCAGTTTTATCAAATGAGAGGTTCTTTTCTTTTCCTTTTGTAGATAAGATCATTTCTTGTAGATAATATGTATTACCTGGAAGATGAATATCCAGTAAGGTGAAAAGGTTTGCTCCTATGTAGGAGGTGGCATCTCCTTTCAATTTCAAAAACTGCATGGCAGCCTTATTTATTGTTAATATGCAATTAGCTAAATCTAAGGATATTACACCTTCTGGGATTGATTTAAGCGACAGTTCAAGCTCTTTACCTTGTTTAAGTAATTTATGCAGCGTATCTTTTTTCTGTCTGCTTTCTTCTTTATATAGAAGTATTAGTTGAGTGATGGCAACTAAAATAAAAACAAATACAATGCCTCCTCCGGTTTGCAGAGGTATTTTATATTTCTCATAAAACGGCATGTGGGCGATAAGCGTATTTTTAGGAAGATCTTTAATATTCAAGTCCCATTTTTTTATCTCTCTCCAGTCGAAGACAGGAACTTGCTCCATGTCTTTTATTGGGATGGATTTAATGGAGCGGCCTTTAAGTACTTCAAGAGCTGTTTGGGCTGTAAGTTGAGCTTGTTTATTGGTGGGCACCATATATCCACCCAGGCTTCCATCTCCAAAACCCTGATTATTAACGAGGAAAAAGGGTGCAGATGATTCATGTGCCAGGTTAGAATAGAAACTATTCCACTTGGGCATGATAACAAATACATTTTTGGAATGATATTGATTCCAGTACATGATGTCGTGAATATTCTCATCATATATGTTATAATACAACATTTTGTCTGAATGATTTTCCGGATTCATTTGTTTTTTAAAAGTATCCAACAAGCTTAATCCGGCAGGAGTTCCATCTACAATTACATTAAGCATCAACGTACTATCCTTTAGCAGTGTTTTTGCTAATTTATACACTTTGTTAAAATCCGGTTTTGCTATAAAACCGGTAATGTTGGAGTGATTATCAATCAGATAATTGAAATAATGTGAAGTTCCACTGAACACGATTGGTACATTATAGGCAATATAGTGAGTAGAGGATAATAAGGAATAAGTAGCCTGATTATTGAAGGTGATAATTAAATCCGGTGGATTTTGTTCGTAGGAAACCATAAGGTCATTCATCCTTCTTATGTTTTCTTTATTGATAACAAAGTCTGTATTCATGTAATGTACCGATATGTTTACATCGACATTGTTCTCATCAAAATACTGTTTAACCCCCTGGGTTAATTCATCCTGCCATACAGGCCCCTCATTGTTTGAGTGAATAAGTAATATATTGTAGGAATCCTTGTGTTTTTTTGCATCAGAACACGATATACTAAGAATGCTGATAACAACAAACAGGATTGTTGCCACAAGATACTTCAGATTATGTTCAATTTTAAGTTTACTCATTTTCATACGAAGCTTCAATTACACTTGAATAGGGTAGGACCACCGTAAATTTTGATCCTTCACCATGAACCGATTGAACAGAAATTTCACCACCCATGCGTTCAACAATCACTTTACAAATAGAAAGGCCTAATCCTCCTCCCTGACTAAAGTTATCTGTCTTATAAAAACGTTCGAAGATCTTTTTTTGTTCTTTAAGAGAAATACCCAATCCTGAATCTTCGACATAGAAAATCAGATTCTTATTTTTGGAAAGGATACAACCAACTTCAATAAAGCCATCATGTGTAAATTTAAATGAGTTGTTAATGAGATTACGGATCAATTGTCTTAATCTCAATGAGTCGGCATTAATAAATACAGGTTCCTTTGGTAAATTCTTTTTAAGTGCGACGTATGGACTTAGGATTGTTTTTTCGGAGGCCAGCGTCTCTTCTATGATTAATGTTAGGTTGCATACTTCAGGATTAAATGGCAGGCCACTCTCAATCCTTGACAAGTCTAGTATGTCATTTATTAGTGTAAGCAGTATTTCGCACTTTTCATTAATTGTAGTTACAAAGATACTTTTCTCTTCGGCTGAGAAATTATCATCGGATGTAAGTAGATTCGAGAATCCTACAATTGCATTTAATGGAGTACGTATCTCGTGACTCATATTAGAAAGGAAGATACTTTTAAGCTTATCAGATTCTTCCGCTTTGTCCTTTGCAATCCGCAGGTTTTCTTCTGTCTCTTTGAATGTTTGAATACTCATACACAGTCCAAAAAGTGTGAATGAGGTAGAAAGGGCCGGATTATTGATGTAAGTTACATTGAAACTCCACCACTCATATTTATTATTAATGTATATACGTATTTGGATGGTCAGTTTGTCACTCTTTCGGTCCAGAATATGTTTGATCTGTTTATTCCAATTCCCGTAGTCTTCCGGATGAATCATTCCTTCAAAAACATCCGAATGGATGGTATGTTTACCGTTGTCATACACTCCGGTCTCTCTGAAGAAGACCTCTTCAAATACAAAAACATCTTTTTTTCCGTTGTAACGCCACGCATATACATGTGCATCCCCCATGGCCAGCGTATGAAGCTCTTTTTTTATGAATTCGTCTGTTATATCTTTAAAAGAGATAATCCAGCCCGTATAATTATCCATTGTTAGTAATGAACTGACAGTTCCCTCAATTAAAAGAGACTGATTTTCTGATGTAACAATAGTAGCCCCTTTATCAAGCTGATAAGAGAGATAGAACTTGTCTAAGGAATTGAAAATATCTGCTAAATAATTGTCACGACCTCTTAATGTTATATTTAAAACAGAGAAAATATCGGCACCAATGTATTCGTGCATATCTTTTTTTAACCCCAAACAATCCAATGCAGCTTGATTAATTGCAAAGATTCGCTTGTTATTGTCAATGGAAATTACCGATTCTCGAATTGATTTCATGGTAACCTCCAACTCTTCACGTTTATTTAGTAATAGGTTTTGAGCTAGTTTCTTATCTTTTTTCTCTTTATTTAAAATATATATCAAAGATACAGTAATGAAAACGATAAACAAACCTGAAAAAACTAGTACATAAATAATAAGATTACTATATCTGATACGCATCGGCATATTGAGAATAATGCTGTTAGCCGGCAGCTTATCAATTGGGATATTCCATCGTTGCAATTGTTGCCAATTAAATATGGGTTTAAGCTCTATTGCTTTAACAGGTATTGAAGCAACTGGAGTGCCAGTTAAAATTTTGGCAGCCATAATTCCTGCTTCATATCCAACCTCATAATTTTCGGCCATATAACCTCCAATCCGTCCATCTCCAAACCCCTCATTGTTTACCATAAGAAAAGGGGCAGTTCCCATGTGAGGCAAGTCCGAGTAAAAATCGGACCATTTAGCCATAATGCAAAAACTGTGAGGCCGATAGGTCATGCTTTCCATTAATTGGCGGCCGTTTATTTTATTTATATTCTTAATAGATATATAAACCGAGTCGTTCGATTCCATTTCCAATGGTTCCCAGACATCCAGCTGTAAACTATCCTCTTTAATAACTGTATTTGGTATGGTTATTAAGTGAGTCTTTGCGTCATTTATAGCTGCTCTGCCTGCATAAGAATCTTCTGCGATTATTTGAATGCTGTTTATTTTACCAAAAAGTTGAACTGCAAGTCTGTAGGTTTGCCTAAAATTGGGCTCATTTGTAATTCCTGTAATATTTTCGTGAGTATGTTTTTCAATTAATTCAGATATAACATAATCAATTCCCGCAAAGACTACAGGTTTGGAATGTGTATATGGATGCTCTGTGGCAAAGAAAGAAGAAAAACAGTCGTCGTCAGCCACAATAATCAAATCCAATGGTTTTGAGCTGTAGCTATCCAGTAACTTGTTTATCTCGTTTTGTTTGGCCTCTTCGGTCCTTAACTCTGTAGAAAGATAGTATTCCTTAACTTGGGTATCTAAGTTCTCATCATCAAAGGCTTCTTTAATACCCTTGTTTAGATCCTCTACCCAACTATCGTTTTTATTGAAAGAATGAATTACCAATACATTGTGGGGCTTTTTATTTTGCACAGAATTACATGCATAAAGTGATACTATCACTATGCACAAAACGGTTAGCCAAAGGAATAAACTATATTTAATATTCACATTAGTAGTTCATCAATTATAAACAGCAACAATTAGCTGCAAAAGCATTTTTGAGCTTTCGGTTTATGCAAATATAGAAGAATTATTTGAATTTAAAAGGTTTTTTTAAGGGTTTTCTAATATCGCTAATTGCTGACGATTAGGCAAAAAAGGAATCATTCCTTTGGAATATTCAATCTGTTGATTTCCAATAGAATCCGTATAGATGATGAAATACTCGATCCCTTTAGTCTTTGTGACCAGCTTTCGCATAGCCTTTGTTCCCATGGCCATGAAGGAAGTAGCATATGCATCGGCCGTCATACAATCGTCGGCCACAACCGTTGCACTTAATATATCTTGTTGTGCGGGGTATCCGGTTCTGGGATCTATCGTATGCGCGTATTTTTTTCCATCTTTTACGTAATAATTACGATAATTCCCAGATGTTGCAATACCACCTTTTTTACATAATTGAACCACCTCTTCAACTTCATTCTTCATTCCGGTGGTTTCGTCTTCGGGCTTATTAATTCCGATTCGCCAACAATCGCCCTGGGCATTTACTCCCTTCATGGTTACTTCACCACCAATCTCCACCATGTAATTCTCAACACCTTCTTTCTCAAGTAATCGGGCAATAACATCACAAGCATATCCTTTGGCAATGGCTGAACAGTTTATTATTACTCTTGGATCATCTTTAACTATCCTTGATCCTTTCAAATGAATCTTTTGGTAGCCTACAAAAGATTTGATGCTATCAATCATTTGAGGCGTTACACTATCCATTTTGTTAAAACCGAATCCCCACAGGTTGACCATCGGCGCACAAGTGATATCAAAGACTCCGTCTGTAGCAGTTGATACTTCCAATGACTTGGTAAACACCTCCTTAAACCAGGGATCTACTTCTACAGGTTCGTTATTGTTTACCTTCGATATAATCGAGTTTGGATTGAACGGATTAAGAGAAAGATTGAATTGTTGAAGTTCGGCATCGATCTTTTCTGTCAGAAGCTCATGGGATTCATATTTGATATGATACAATGTATGAAATACTGTACCACTGTCTTCAAAATACTCTTTTTTATAGCAGCCTGATAGGATAAAGACTATCCCCACAGCTGCAGTAAATGCAACAAGCTTAGTCATACGAATCTTTCTATTTTTTGCAAAGGTATGAAATATTATGGTTTGACTATTAAAATTCTCATCATACAAAAAAGCTTAGCAACAATGCAATTCCAAATCCACCCAATGCAATAATTGTTTCCATTACGGTCCACGACCTTAATGTCTGCATTTCTGTTAACCCCAGGTATTTGCCCACTAACCAGAATCCGCTGTCGTTTACATGGGATAAAATGGTAGCACCCGAAGCGATTGAAATTACGATCAAAGCCAGGTGAATTTCGGAAAGGGTATAGGCTTCCAGTATAGGTCCGATTATTCCGGCGGCTGTAATCATGGACACTGTGGCCGAGCCTAATGTTATACGAACCGCTGCAGCAATAATAAAAGCAAGAACTATGGGAGGAAGCTTCGTGGCAGAGATGCCTTCGGCCAGAACATTACCCACACCGCTTTGGATAAGCATCTCTTTAAATGCTCCGCCCGAACCTATGATTAAAATAATCATACCTGCCGGCGCCAGCGCTTTGGCGCTTACATCCAGTAATTGTTTTCGGGTAAATCCCCTGCGAGTACCCAGAAAATAAGCCGCCATAAGAGTTGCGATGATCAATGCCGTGAACGGGTGGCCAACAAATACAGATATATCGTACACTATGCCTTCCTGCATATAGCCGAGCTTTATCAGAAGTTCGATGACAGACTTTACCACCATAAGCATTAAGGGCATACCTATAATGGTTGCAACAGCAGTGAAAGAAGGAAGCGAACATTCTGACTGTTCTGTACCATTGTTCAGTTCTTCCATCATGTGCTTCGGGGGAGCCACATCGATTTTTTTAGAAATGTAAGATCCAAATACCGGACCGGCAAGAATAGCTACCGGCAGACCGATAAGAGATCCGATGAGAATGACCCAGCCTAAGTCGGCACCCAACATATCCGCCACAGCCACAGGTCCGGGAGTAGGAGGTACAAATGTATGAGTTACGGCCAGTCCTGCCAATAAAGGTATTGCATAGAACAAAGTAGAACGCTTCGTGTCTTTAGCCAAGGCATACACAACCGGCACCAGAATTATAAAACCTACATCGAAGTAAACAGGTATGGCAATCAGAAAACCGGCCATAACCAGACTCCAATGTGCCTTGTCTTTGCCAAAACGCCGAATAAGATTCCTTGCAATGGCTTCTGTACCACCCGATGCTTCCAGTATCTGTCCGAATATTCCTCCAATGCCTACCACGGTGGCTACAAACCCCAATGTGCCACCCAATCCGTTTTGTATAGCCGTGTTAACCTTGCTTAAAGGCATTCCCGAAGTTACACCTAAAAACATGGCCGTAATAAGCAGCGACAGAAAGGGATGTAACTTTACCCTAAGTACGAGATAAAGTAACAAACCAATGGATAAGAATGTGACAAGTATTAAATGGGATGCTTCACTCATTGCTGTTGTCCTCCATATATGCACCCTTCATCGGAGAAACACTGTTGCGTGTATATATCTGCAATATACCCTGATTATGCTTTGAAACAGGCGATTTCCATTTTCTTCTTCTTTCGGTAAGAACCATTTCAATCGTATCTGGCGAAAGCAGCTCGCCATTAATCCCGATAATATCCAGTTTGCGCTCTGGAATATCTATACCGATTATGTCGCCCTCTTCAACAAGGGCAATAGGTCCCCCGTCAATGGCTTCCGGCGAAACATGCCCAATAGCCGGACCTCTTGTCGCACCCGAGAACCGACCGTCGGTGATAAGTGCCACACTATCGATAAGTGATGCGTCGGATGCAATGGCTTCTGTTGTATAGAACATTTCAGGCATACCGCTTCCTTTGGGACCTTCATAACGAATAAACACAGCGTCACCCGGATGAATCTGTTTATCGATTACTGCTTTCATAGCATCTTCTTCGCAGTTAAACACCCTTGCTTTTAAAGAAACCTTTAACAATTTGGGCGAGATGGCCGAGTGTTTAACAACAGCTCCTTCGGGGGCAAGATTTCCTTTCAGTATGGCAATCGCACCTTCGCGCCTTATAGGCTCGCTGGCCGGTCTTATAATATCGTGTACTTTTACTCCCAGACCCGATAAGTGCTTTCTACAACCTTCGTAAAAGCCTCTCAATCGCATGTTCTCCAGATTTTCACCCACCGTTTTTCCTGTAACAGTAAGAATATTAAGGTGTAGAAAATCCTTTATTTCTTCCATGATGGCCGGTACACCGCCTGCATACCAGAAATATTCGCCCGGCCAATATCCACTGGGACGAATATTAAGCAAATAGGGAATTTTGCGATGTATTTTATCGAACAGGGCAGGGGATAGCTCGATTCCCAGTTCATGTGCAATTGCAGGAAGATGAAGCAGGCTATTGCTTGATCCGGCAATAGCGGCATGAACCATGATTGCATTCTCGAACGCCTCCATTGTCATTATGTCCGATGGCTTAAGCTGTTCTTTGGCAAGGCCAAGAGCTCTTTCGCCGGCTGCACGTGCAGCATCCTTCAGATAATGCGAGGAGGTTGGTATCAGAGCTGTGCCTGGTAGGGCCATACCTAATGCTTCCGCCATAATCTGCATGGTGGAGGCTGTACCCATAAAAGAACAGGCTCCGCAATTGGGACAGGCATCCCTTTTGTAACTCATAAATTGTTCGTCGGTAATCTCTTTACGTGCGTGCATCGCACTGTATTTGCCAATTTGCTCCAGCGTTAGCAACTTCGGACCTGCACTCATGATTCCTCCGGGCATTAACAATGCCGGCATATCCAAACGGGCTATGGCCATTAAATGTGCGGGGACCGACTTATCGCAGCTGGTAATAAAAACACCGGCATCAAAGGGCGTAGCTTTAACATGAATCTCAATCATCGCAGCCATGATGTCTCTCGAAACAAGAGAGTAGTTCATCCCATCGTGGCCCTGTGCTTCGCCGTCACAAATATCGGTTACGTAGTAGTTGGCAGGTTTGCCGCCACAGTCTTTAATCCCTTTTCCGGCTTCCTCTACCAATGCTTGCAGGTGGGCACTACCAGGGTGACTGTGTCCGTAACTGCTTTCTACAATAATCTGGGGTTTTTGGAGGTCTTCCACACTCCATCCGCTACCTAAACGCAGCGAATCAAGTTCGGGTGCAAGCTTTCTTAATTGTTGGCTTTTCATACATGTGTATTTTTACATTACTGTCAATATAACAAGCCTATTAAGGTTAAGTAATTTTAAGGCCTGTTAAGCAGTAGTTTGGTTTTATCAGATAATATGATCGGTCGCTAAGATACTGTTTTTTCTTAGAAAAAAAGATGTTCGGATAGAATTTTAAAACCGATAAGAATAAGAATGATCCCCCCGATTAATTCGAGTCGTAAATTAATGTTCCGGCCAAACCTGCCTCCAAAGTACACTCCAAATGCAGAAAAAGCGAAGGTTACCAATCCGATTGTTAAAGCCTGAATCATGATTCCGGTGCTGATAAGCGCCAAAGATATCCCTACGGCCAGTGCATCGATACTGGTTGCAATAGCTAAGCCGCATATTGTCTTATTGCAGAGTGGATTGCATTTGCAGTTTTCGTCTTCATCATTGGCCGATAGCTCTTCGTAAACCATTTTACCTCCTATATAAAGAAGCAGAAAGAAAGCAATCCAATGATCAAAACGACAGATGTAGTTCGAAAAACCTATTCCGGCGAAATAGCCAATCATTGTCATCCCAGCCTGGAACATGGCCATGATGGATGCGATGCGAAATATATGTCTTCTTTTGTATTCTTTAATTACTGAGCCTGTGGTGACGGATGCCGCCAAACTATCCATTGAAAGTCCTACCGACAATAAAATAATTTCTATAAAAAACATATCAGCAGTACTTTTCCCATTTAACGATTTCGCTCAATCCTTTTCTTTTTTTGGCTGTTTGTTCGAACATTAACGAATCTTCCGGGTAACCAATCGGAATAATGGCTATCGGCTCGGTTGTATCCGGTAAGCCAAATTGACGATGGCAGAGCTCGGCATTAAAGTTGCAAACCCAGCAGGTACCTAATCCTAATTCGGTTGCTGCAAGGCAAATATGTTCGGCCGCGATAGCTGCATCAACATCCAGAAAGTCTTTGCCATCGGAACCTCTTTTCCAGGATTGGTCATGATGTCCGCAAACAATAATATAAAGGGGGGCCGATTTAAACCACTCACGCGAATAGCAATCGTGTAACTTTTGTTTTCCCTCTTCCTGCTGAACCACAACAAACGTCCAAGGCTGAAAATTTACAGCCGACGGGGAAAGTCTTGCCGCTTCGAGAATGTATTCAATCTTCTCAATCTCCACAGGTGTAGATGCAAACCTGCGTATGGAGCAACGTTTGGTAACTAATTCGAGAAAGTTCATATTTCGGCTTCAATTTTATATTGATTACGTTTTGAATCGCTGCGTGAGATTAATTCGCCAAGGAATCCGGCCAGAAACATTTGCGTACCCATAATCATTGCCGTTAGTGAGATATAGAAATAGGGCGAACTGGTAACAAGCGGACGTGGGTCGCCTGCATACAGGGAGGCCATCTTCATTCCCAACACAACTATTAATGCAATAAATCCGATAAAAAACATAACGCTTCCCCATAAACCGAAGAAGTGCATGGGCTTTCTGCCAAAACGGGAGGTAAACCAAAGTGTGATCAAGTCGAGGTAGCCATTTACAAAGCGGCTAAGACCAAACTTGGTGGTTCCGTATTTGCGGGCCTGATGTTTTACCACCTTTTCGCCGATTTTATTAAATCCGGCTATCTTAGCGAGATAGGGGATGTAACGGTGCATGTCATTATAAACCTCGATATTCTTTATGACAATATTTTTATATGCCTTCAGTCCACAGTTAAAGTCGTGCAATTTGATGCCCGAAAACTTGCGTGCCGTAGCATTAAAAAGCTTGGTAGGGATTGTTTTGGATATAGGGTCATATCTTTTCTTCTTCCATCCAGATACAAGATCGTAGCCATCTTCCATTATCATACGGTATAATTCCGGAATTTCATCCGGGCTATCCTGCAGATCGGCATCCATTGTAATGATTACATCTCCCTGAGCCCGTTCGAAACCGCAATGCAATCCAGGAGATTTACCGTAATTGCGTCTGAACTTAATTCCTTTGATGAAGGGCGACCGGGCCTTGAGACGCTCTATCACCTCCCATGAATTGTCCGTACTACCATCATTTACAAAAATTACTTCGTACGTGAAATTATTAGCTTTCATTACGCGCTCTATCCAGGCATAAAGCTCGGGTAGAGATTCGGCTTCATTGTACAACGGAATGACTAGTGATATGTCCATTATTCAATCGTATTATCAGTATTCTCTTTATCCTCTTTATTTAATGCCCCGGCGGATTTATATCCACGGCAAACAATTGCTGCAACAGGAATGGAAAAAATAATGCCATACATTACATTATTAAAGATTCCCTGAATTGTCATCCCAATGGAAGTAGGTGTTGCCATATCTTTCAGCGTTGATATCAGCTTGGCATCCACATTGGCCATTGTCATCATTTCGATGGTTTGTTTATAAGCGTTCGCTATATAGTCGGGCGGAGCAATGAATCTGTAGAAAATATAATGTACCAGAGAAACTACCAAAGCGGCAAAAAAGTAAATCAGAATTCCAAATTGCCAGGCATGGAAAAAGCTGATACGTCCACCTATATATTGTTTATATTTCTTAGTCAATATATAGGCCAGATAAGGAACGGTCATTGTCATCCCCCAATAAACTACATACAAAAAGGGTACTTGCAAGCCGAATATAAAGAACATATATTTAATAATCCAGTATATGCCTAATGACAATCCGTAGGTTGCAGCTGCCTTGAGTAGATAATTTTTGTTTTCAATCATGTTGTGACAGTTTACTTTTCAGCAAAAATAATTCTTTTGCCGCATATTTGCCGAATAATTGGAAATAAAAAAAGGAAGCTTTTAGTAAGCTTCCTTTTTTGAGCCTCTTGTCGGATTCGAACCAACGACCCCGAGATTACAAATCACGTGCTCTGGCCAACTGAGCTAAAGAGGCAGGTGGGTAAGCTTACTACATCGCGCCGCTACAACCAAGTACCCTTGCTGCGGTCAAGCCCTGGGGGATTCCGAGGGAGCATGCCGTGTAGGACTTACCCGGGTGCAAAAGTAGACATTTTTCTTTACCCTGCAAGGGGTTTCACAGTGTTTGCTGTTATTTTTTTAACTTAAAGAGGTTAACGTGCTGGTATGCTTGTGTTTCTGTAAGTGTTAAATAATGTTTAGTTGTTATTGTTTATAGTCTGGTGTGAGCTCGCTGCGTAAAATCTATGGTTTTATCGTTTATTTTCCGGAGCATCCCTGAGTATATTTACGTCTGTGGTCTTATAAATAAACCTTTTCTATACCGAGATTAAATAATTTTAATACGAAGAACTAATCGTTGGACCCAGGTCCAACGATATCTCAACCATGGTCCAACGATATCTTGACCTAGGTCCAACGAAAAAACAACCATGGTCCAACGATTAGCACTTCGTTATGCGCGTGGCAGATTACAACTGCTTTGTAATTAAAGTTAATAGGGAACCTGGTTAATGCTGGAATATTTTACACAGATGATATCCGGATAAGCGGGTGGGAGAGTCCGGAACCCTATAAAAACAACAGAGGCCGCAAAATTAAGCGGCCACCTATTTTATCTGTATCGATGCAAGATCAATAGAATAAAGTTACAGAAAGAATACTATCATCATTTATTGGCTGGACGGGGACCTTTACGGAAGTTCGAACGCCCTCCCTGTCTGTTTCCGCCACCATGGCCTGTTCTGCCTTTATCTCCACCTCCAGGCCGTCTGAATCCCCTTCCTTCCGGATGCTTCTCAGGCTCATAAGCCGGAGTTTCTCCAAATTCGGCAGGTACAGGAATTTTGTAGATAGGTTTTTCAAGGAACTTTTCAATACGCGAAAACTGTGCTTGTTCGTGTTCGGCAACGAATGTGATGGCTAAACCTTCGCCATTGGTGCCACGGGCTGTACGTCCGATACGGTGTACATAATCTTCGGGATCGTGCGGAATATCAAAATTAATCACCAGCTTGATGTCGTCAATATCGATCCCCCTGGCAACAATATCAGTAGCCACAAGTATGTCTATTCTTCCGTTCTTGAAATCTTTCATTACCTCTTCCCGTTTGGCCTGTTCGAGGTCCGAATGCATGGCAGCCACATTAAACTTCATCCGTTTGATGGCAAAGGCCAGTTCTTTAACCTTTAACTTGGACGAAGAGAATATAATTACCCGCTGCGGTCTGCTTTTAGCAAACAAATCTTCCAGAATACGTAATTTCTGTATATCATAACAGATGTAGGCAGATTGTAGTATAGTTTCGGGAGGGCGCGAGATAGCAATTTTAATTTCTTCGGGATCCTTTAGGATAGTCTTCGCCAAGGTTCTGATTTTGGGAGGCATAGTAGCCGAAAACATGATAGTCTGACAGGTAGGAGGGAGCAACTTATGTATTGACATAATGTCGTCAAAAAATCCCATATCCAACATTCTGTCTGCTTCATCCAGGATAAAGAAGGAAACTTTAGATAAATCGACTCCGCCAAGCTTTATGTGCGAGATAAGCCGTCCGGGTGTAGCGATAACAATATCGGCACCCATTTTAAGACCCCTGCTTTGTTGTTCCCAGGCCACACCGTCGGTGCCTCCGTAAATGGCAACGGCCGAAACCGGAATAAAGTAGGTAAAACCTTCGATTTGCTGATCGATCTGCTGTGCAAGTTCACGGGTTGGGGCCATGATTATAGCATTCACTGCATTTGAAGGATGTGTTCCTTTGCTCAACTCATTGATAACAGGGAGCACATAAGCTGCAGTTTTTCCTGTTCCTGTCTGCGCACAGGCAATAATATCTTTTCCCTCCAATATAACCGGTATGGTTAACTCCTGCACAGGGGTTGTTTCCTGAAAGTTCATGGCATCCAGGCCATCCAGGACTGCATCTTCCAGATCTAGTTCATCAAATCTCATCTTATAACTTTATTTACACGGTAAAGATAGGTATTTTTTAGCAATATTCAGCTTGCTGAAGTAGTTTGATGCTTATTCATTCCATATTATGGAACTATTTATCGCTATAATACCTTTTGTATATATTTTCGTAACGTCCCGACTGTTTAATCTGATTAAACCAACTATTGATACTATCCAAAAGTACAGGCGAATTTTTTCTTACCGCCCACGATTGCAACTGTGTAAAACTAATGTCGGTATCAATGTCAATAACTCCCGGAAACTGAGTCGCCGATTTTTTAGCAAGCTGCAGATCGCACACTGCAAAGTCGATATCCCCCTTTGCAACCATAATTATCAGCTGTTCGGTAGAGTACAGTTCGTCTTCTGATACATAAATCGTATCTCCAATCTCGTGCGAAAGATTTTCGATACGAAGCTTGGCAGGCGAGTCTTTAGGAACATACAAACGCCTCTGAGCAAGATCAAGCTGGTTGCGGATTGGCTTTATTCCCTGGTTTGCCTCCTCGGTTCGTTGTACCAGCACCTGTTTATTCAGAACAATGGGGTCGGTAAAAAGATAATTTTCCTTCATGTTACTGCTTACTGGTATATTGCGGGCAATAATGTCGTATTTACCCGTTGATAAACCTTCGAAGCTGGTGGATAGATTCATATCAAGATGAATCTCTACCTCGAGACCCGAAATTTCAGAAATAACCTGACTTAGTTCGTATTGAAAGCCCTCAATGGTATCTCCCTTTATGTAATATCCGGAACTATTGTACTCTGTAACAATACGCAATACCCCCTCTTTCTTTATCTCTTCATAGTCACGATGCAGGGGTTTCCTTGTTATATAAGGATAAAGAAGCCACATGGTTGCCAAAGACACTATAAGCAATAGGCCGTACAAACTATATAGCTTTTTAAACTTCATAGGCTGTTAATCATTAAAAGTAACTGAGATACCCATCTTCATACTCATTGGATTGAGCGGGTAGTGGGGAAGCGAAAAATATTCAGGATCAACAAATTTGGAGCCTACATTGTAGAACATCACAAAGAATCGGGCCTGTTTAAGGTGTAGGTTCGCATAAGCGTTGATCAACGGATAGTTACCCACTTCTACTTCCTCCTGAAGCTGGAACTGTTGGGTTGCAGGCTGATAGTAGGGAGCATAATAGGATGTGTGATAATGTACATCAGCTCCCAATTGCAGAGTAAGGACCTTTGCCAGTTTTACCCCCAGGTACATATTGCTGTACAGGCTGAGTTGGGGCAATGGTAAAATCTTTTTTTCGCTGCTTAATTGATATACGGCTTCGTTTTCCCAATTAAAAGCACCGAAACGAAAATCTTGTTTAAGACGGGCGGTTATAACCTGAAGATTGCTCTCAAACTGATCCGGAGTACCTTGCGTATTGAAATATACGTAATTCTGTATACTTTCTACGCCTGCAGACAGATTTGTACGGGTAGATTCAAGATTCACTTCTGCGCCGGCATATACCCGTTGTATATTCTTCAGTTTATAATCCCACCAAAAGTATTTACTATGGTAATGACGCTGATAAAATGCCGGAGTGAGGTTTTTGATATATCCCACAGCCTTTATGGATGCCTCTTTGCGGAAAAGAGGGAAGCTGGATTTAAGTTCTCCGGTTAAACGGAATTCTCCGGCATCGGGTCCTACAATTCCCAATTCTCCCCGAGCCACGTATGTTAGTATACTACCTTGTCTTTTTGAAAGTTCTCCACCTACAAACGTAGATACTTCGTCGTAAATATATTTGTTGCGCGGAATAGAGTCCATCAATCGATAACGACTTTTGTCTATATTGATAAATGCTGTCAGTCCGAATTTAGCCCAATCCTGGAATCCTTCCCGTAAAGAAAGGGCAAAAGTATTTTTTATTGACCAATAAGAGGTGGTGTCGTTTACTGATCCTTCAATGTAGTTGTTTACATAGCTGGAATCTACACCAGCAGCATCGTGGGTTATAAAACGGCGCCTGTTGTCTTTATATTCCAACGTGTGAATGATGCTGGATACAGGAACAAACTCTTCTTTAGGATCACCATCCTCGTCGGTTCCCTCTGTGGTACGCATAAATCCCAGGTTGTACCGGTGAGATACAAAAAACTGCTTGCCACGTACACGATTCCATGTGTTTGAATAGCGAACAGGAATATTTTTTGTGTCGGTAACCCTTCTTCCGTCTGTATAATCGTCCGGATTAGTTATGTAACGGTCGTTCGTAATACCTCCGTTTTCAAAATTAACAAAATTGGAATTAGCCAGATATGCATACATTTGATAGCGATCTGAAATATAATTCCCGAACAAACGATAGCTTAATAATTTAGTACCGTTGGAGTTGTAATAACCACGTCCGTAGATATAGTCCAGATCGGCCCCCACATTCACTTTTTTTCCAAAATTGCTTGTAAGCGTGCCTTTTAACTGCTCTTCCTTTTGAGTACTTCCACCCATTGTGGTGTACATCAGATTGGAATAGGGTATTTTGGTGTCGAAAAAATTAGCATTTGTGGGGGTCGTCAGGTAATAATCGTATGCATCTGCAAAGATAAAATCCCGTTCTTCCTTACGCTCTGAGAATATTTTAGACTGAAGGGGCGACCCAAGATTGCCTAAATAGCCTATGGCAACCGACTTACCTTCTACAAGCGTGCTGTTGTAGTAATTCATGCGGTTGGTGTCCATCGGCGCAATATATGTGTCGCCTATCTTATCTGTAAGCCTGAAGGCTGTTATTCTTTTTGAATTCAATCTTGTGCTATCCGAAACGAGGCTGTCAGCTGGCATGCTGGTTGGCGACGACAATCCGGAAAGAGAAAATCCTCCTCTTTTCCTTGATTCTCCCGACCGCTGGGCTTGTAAGGCTCCGCTGAACAAGACGGATAGCAGTACTATATGTATGAACTGTTTCATTGAGCGCAAAGATAAAACAAAAAAATGATATCACAGATTGTTAAGCGCGTTGAAATCTATGACGGGCTCCTTGCCGGAATTGATTCTTTCCAGTTTAGTTCCATAACTGGTCTTATCATTAAAGAAACCACAGTTCTTTAGGAAAAATGCATTATTTTCGGTTACACCTCCGGCATAATCAAGCCTTGCTTTGGCATTGGCTGTTGCATCGTGGGTAAAAGTTGCTTTTGTTACCGGTCGCCAGATTCCATCTGTGCCGAGACAATACTGATTGGTAAAACATACTTTTCGGCTTAGGTATCCCTGCGATGGAATGAAATTCTCCAGGAACGAATGTGCTCGGGTGTAATAGGTGTTAGTTTTAGGACGGGAGAAACTGGCAATCAACCTCCATTCTTTTTGGTCGGTTGCATAAAAATAGGCTGTGTAAATGGTATTTCCTGCTCCATCGGGTTTAATGTGAGTAAGGAATTTGTAAGTGACCCCCGACTTCCAGTTATAACGTAAAAAACTCTGTCCGCCTGATCCTTCGTTTCCAAACTCGCCGATATGAACGTCCTTTCCTTTACGTAATACTTTGATCTTGTCTTCATCCGGAATTAATTTCGGATCCTGGGTATCAAAAGGGCTCCATACCGAAAATAAAACCCTGCGTTCGCTTTCCGAATTGCATTGCATACCAAAGTAGCCTTCTCCAAAGCCATTAGCCATATAGTAACTGCCTATAACATCTTCGTTTACGGGCACGGTAACCTCGTTGTAAAACCATTCGGTTGTCTGTTCGGGCATTGCGTAATTGAGATGAACCGATGGCCCTCTACTTCCCCAATAGGGCGAGAAATCGCCAACATAGTTTACGTTTCCTTCAATGCCTTCAAGTATAAAAGATTCTATCCGGGCAAATTCTTTCCCTTTTTTCTTTATTCCCTTTAATTTAATTGCATGATATCCGGAGGTGGATAGTTTTATTTTTCCTACCGCAACTTTATCCAGGCTTTGCCCATCCATAAGCCGAACTGTAAACTTCTGTTTTCCCACCAGCACTTCAAGCGATGCATCACCCTCTTGTTTTGTACCTTGTATATACAACATACATGTTTGAGGCTTATCCGAATAAATATAAGTTGAGATAACATCGGACTGATTTGTCCAGGCGGTAAGACCTTTATCCGAAATTTCGGCAACAGGCTTAGCGGAAGCAATGTAAGCATTGCCATGTAATTTAACAGAGAAGGCTTCTTTATTTACCGAATAGGATTGTCCCATTACAGGTGTAAAAAACAGGCCAAGAAGTAACCCATAGAAAACTTTTTTCATAATCTTCATAATAATTTGTTTGATTTAGTAATAAATTGGCGTAAATACATTTGTATGTATTAATTGCAAATGTACTTAATTATTGGGTTTATTAAATAATAGATGAGATATAAATTAAAAACTGTGGTATAAAATTAACCGGACTGGGCAGAATAATAAGAAAAGCCGGAAGAAATGTTCCTTCCGGCTTTGTAAAGTGAATTGTATAACTTACAATCTGGCTTATGCCTGACGAATGATTTCCATTCCTTTCTTAATGGCTTCTTCATTCATTGGAATAAGTTTGTGATGTCTTTCAGGAAGAGACTTCTTTAATCCGAGTAATACATTTTCCAGTTTTACCATCGGACATACCTTCAGAAGACCTCCAAGAATGAGCATATTGAATGCTTTTTCGTTACCCATCTCGGTTGCTGCATCCATAGCATCTACTCTGTAAATGCTGATATCTTCTCTTTTAATCACATTGTGAATGCCATAACCATCATAAATAAGTATTCCTCCGGGTTTAACCTTACTTTCAAACTTATCCATCGAAGGCTGATTAAGAATAATAGCGATGTCGAATTCATTTAGAATAGGGGAGCTAACAGGATCGTCACTCAGAATTACGGTTACATTTGCAGTTCCTCCACGCTGTTCAGGGCCGTAAGATGGCATCCAGCTCACTTCTTTTCCTTCCATTAGTCCGGAATATGCAAGAATCTTTCCCATGGAAAGAACTCCTTGTCCTCCAAATCCGGCAATAATAATTTCGTGTTTCATGTAGCTATTTTATATTACTTAATCAATATTCTTTAAGTCTCCCAACGGATAGGCAGGGAACATATTCTTTTCCATCCATTTGTTCGCATCATCAGGAGTCATTTTCCAACCGGCATTGCACGTAGAAACAAACTCGACAATAGAAGTCCCTTTATTAGCCATAGCATTTTCGAAGGCCTTGCGAAGCATTTTCTTTGCTTTTTTAACAGCCCCGGGCGTATGTACGCTTTGTCGGGTAACCAGACAAGTTCCATCCAGCTGCGCCAAAAGATTTGATATTTTAAGCGGATATCCGTTCAACGAAATATCGCGGCCGTTAGGTGTCGTAGAGGTTGCCATACCTTCAAGCGTAGTAGGTGCCATCTGTCCGCCTGTCATCCCGTAAATACCGTTATTAATAAATACAATAACTATATTTTCGCCTCTGTTAGCTGCATGGATTGTTTCTGCAGTACCGATAGCAGCCAAATCGCCGTCTCCCTGATACGTAAATACCATCTTATCGGGATTAAGTCTTTTAATTGCCGAAGCAATGGCCGGAGCACGACCATGTGCTGCTTCCTGCCAGTCAATATCCAGATAATTGTAGGCAAATACACCACATCCAACAGGAGCTATACCAATGGTTTTCTCTTCGAGACCCATTTCGTCTACAACTTCACCAATCAGCTTGTGGATAACACCGTGACTACATCCCGGACAGTAGTGCATGGCATTTTCATTCATTAATTTGGGTTTAGCATAAACCAAATTAGCCGGGTTGATAATATCTTTTAGTTCCATAATTGATCCTTTTTAATGTACAAAACGCATAAAATACTGCACTAAGCGTAAACATATCGCAGCTCCGCCACAATACAAGAATACGGTTCTATCATCTACTGCAAAGTAACA
The DNA here is from genome assembly GCF_013409575.1 of Macellibacteroides fermentans. NCBI lineage: Bacteria > Pseudomonadati > Bacteroidota > Bacteroidia > Bacteroidales > Porphyromonadaceae > Macellibacteroides > Macellibacteroides fermentans. The sequence goes on from NZ_JACCCY010000001.1 coordinate 138,711, forward strand.
TACTACAGCTGCAATAGCTAGTACCATAAAAATAATGGTAAGTATTTTGTCAAGTTTGTTGTCGCGCATAATCGGTTCAGAATAATTTTTCTTTTAACGCATGTAATATCTCATCCGGAGTAAATACAATACCTCCAAGACGACCAAAGTGTTCGACCTTCACTTTGCCATTTACGGCTAAGCGTACATCTTCTACCATCTGACCGGCGTTTAGTTCAACCACCAGCATTCCTTTTACCTTTTCAGCATATTCTTTCAATATGTTTGTAGGGAAAGGCCATAGTGTAATAGGACGAAGTAATCCAAGTTTAATTCCTTGTTCCCTTGCCAATTCAACAACTTTCTGACAAATTCTGGCTGAAGATCCGAAAGCCACTAACAGATACTCTGCATCATCACACATAATTTCCTGAAAGCGAACCTCGTTTTCTTCAATTTTCTTGTATTTAGCTTGAAAACGAAGGTTGTTTTCTTCCATAACTGCGGCATCGAGTTCCAGGGAAGTGATAACATTGCGTTTACGACCTCCAACTTTTCCAAGAGTTGCCCAAGGGCATTCTTTGCGGATTTCGTCGTCAGTGCGACGGGGTTTAAATGGAGGTAGCACCACTTTTTCCATCATCTGACCAATAATACCATCGGCAAGAATCATAGCCGGATTATTATATTTGAACGCAAGGTCGAAACCTAAGCCAACAAAATCGGCCATTTCCTGAACCGAAGAAGGTGCCAGGGTTATTAAGCGGTAATCGCCATGTCCGCCACCTTTCACTGTTTGGAAATAGTCGGCCTGACTAGGTTGGATTGTTCCTAAACCAGGACCTCCACGCATAACATTCACGATAAGGCAAGGTAACTCGGCCCCTGCAATATAAGATATACCTTCTTGTTTTAAACTAATACCGGGGCTTGACGAGGATGTCATGGCTTTTTTGCCACATCCTGCACCTCCATATACCATATTAATAGCCGCAACTTCACTTTCAGCCTGTAAAACTACCATTCCTGTAGTTTCCCATGGCGCTTCGGCTGTCAAGGTTTCCAATATTTCCGATTGGGGTGTGATGGGATATCCAAAATAGCCGTCTACTCCATTACGTATTGCAGCATGAGCGATAGCTTCGTTTCCCTTCATCAATTTTACTTCTTCTGCCATATCTGTTTCAGATTGATTTCATTTATAATTTAACTCTGTATACGGTCAGACAACCGTCCGGACAAACCACCCCACAACTTGCACAACCAATGCAGTCGTCGGGAGATTTCATATACACATAATGATATCCTTTGTTGTTTACTTCGCGCGGATGCAACTCTAATACATCACAAGGACACGCAACTACACACAGATTGCATCCCTTGCATCGTTCTGTATTAACAACAACCGCTCCCTTTACCTTTGCCATATTATCACTTTTTTAAAACAATAATCTACTATGTTAAACACATTCGAGTGGGTCAAAGTTAATTATTTCTTTTAAAAACAGACCTTTATTTTCTTTCTTTTCCCAATATCACATATTTTAAATATGTAATGATTAATCAAATAAACAGCTATGAATCTGTTTATTAACCTCCTAAACAGGATATAAAAAAAGTCCTGATCAAAACACTGATCAGGACTTTTATAGATTCTATTTCGATGAAATTACTTCTTTTGAGAGATTTTTTCCAATACATAAACAAGTATAAAGCCGAAAAGCATCAGTCCAATACCTTCCCACAAAAGGGTGTTCGGCAGAATATTTTCTTCAACCAATGGTTTGATGTGGCCGTGACTATCTACATAGGTTTCGACTGTTTCTTTCCATGGCCACACTTTGTTTAATGAGCCAAGCATAAAACCTGCTAATGTAGCTATTGTCGTATTATGGAATCTTCTCAATAAAAATGAGAGTACATTTGAAAAGCTTGTAATACCGATAAATGCACCGCAAATAAATACTAACATTACAACGATGTCGAGAGATTTGACAGCACTCATGATATAGAAATACTTGCCAAGCAGAACCAGTATAAAGCTTCCTGAGATTCCGGGCAATATCATGGCGCAGATAGCAATAGCACCGCATAAAAATATAAAGAACAGATTGTTAGGTGTTTCGGTAGGGGTGGCAACTGTAATAAAGTAGGCACCCACTGTTCCGATAACAAAGAACAAATAAGTCTTCCAATCCCATTGTGTAATGGTCTTTGCCACAAAATAAGTGGAACTTAACACAAGTCCAAAGAAAAATGCCCAAACTAACACGGGTTCATTTTCAAGTAAATATGTGATAAGTTTTGCCAATGAAAAGATACTTATCGCGATTCCACTAACCAACGCAAGTAGAAAATTCGCATTTATCGCTTTCCAGAATTCGGCTATCCGTAATGAAAACAGTAATTTTAAGTTTGTAGGATTTATACTTTTAATAGAGTTGATAAGCTCTTCATAGATTCCTACTATAAATGCTACTGTTCCTCCGGATACACCGGGAACTACATCGGCTGCTCCCATGGCTATGCCTTTGAGCATCAACATTCCATAATCTTTGATACCTCTTTTCATAGATTAATTGTAGTTGTTTATATTCTTTATTAATATACTGCTAAGATCTTTGCTCCTTGGCATAATTTTATCATGCACCGGATTAAAATGTATATGATTTATCTTTGAAAGTACTGTCAATCTATCTTTCGGCAACAAAGATATCTGATTTAAGAATCTATCTTTATTACCTGTTTCAAGATAACATAAAGTTAATAAGGGATGAAGCAGGTAATAATCCGAATTTTCTTCTTCCAGTTCTTCCAGATATTGCAAGGCAGAACGAACCTCACCGGCTGCAAAATGAAAAAAGCCTTTTTTAAACAGCATATCCTGAAATAAATTCATATTGCCTCCAAATTCTATTTTGAGTTTTAGAATTTCTTCGGAATAATCGGTGCTATCCTCAAGATCCATTAAACTACTTACCATCATTTGAAGAAATAGGTGCATTTTATGCTGTGATCCAGTGGATGCCAGAGTTTTTAGCGCATCAATCATTTCTTCTTCTTGTGATGTGACCATACAAGTATTAAGATAGCAGCCAAGTACTGATCTCGGACAGTTTCCCTTGTACACTTCAATCAGAAATCTTGATAAAAGTTTTGCTTTTTCGTTCTGTCCCAAATAACTATAACACTGCACAATTGCTTGTTGAACAAGACTGGTGGGCTTTTCTTTATTTACTTCGAGGTTGATTTCCAGTGCCTCCTTGTAATTCTTGATTCCGGCAAGGCAAAAACCTTTAAGCATTTTGGATTCCAGACAATCTTTGCACGTGAGTGCAAAATCTAAGGCCTCGATTGCTTTGTTGAACTCTTCTATTCGAGCATAAGACGCGCCAAGCATATACCAGACATCGTAAGAATAGGGCATTTTGTCTGTAAGCTTAGTAGCCAGCTTTATTACTTCTTTATTTTTTTCGTAGTCGAAATAAATATATAAAAGAGCTAATTGAATATCATTGTTATCCGGAAATAACTTAATTGCCTTTTTTGCAAAAGTAATTCCTACCGTATAGAATTCATGATCGGCAAGGATATTTATAAACGATTCGTATACTTCTTCTAAGTATTCGTTTTTTTCTGCCTCCAAATTATCAAGATATGTGACCGCTTTGTGGTATTCCTCTAACATACAGAAACATTCCAAACGTGCCACATGAAGATCCGGATCATCAACGTGCTTTAACTCCTCGGCATACGATAATGCCGTTTCGTAATTTTCATTAATACACTCTTTTTCAATTCGTTTAATGAGTAGAGATTGGTTAAAAGGATACAGTCTTAGTCCCAAGTCCAAAATTGGAATTAAGTATTCTTTTGCTTCTTCATCACTAATACCATTCAAAAGATCCTCTATTTCTTCAGAATCGAAATAGGGATCTTTTCCTTCCGCCAAACCTGTTTTGAATTTCTCTAACAGTTGCGAAATGTTTTTTTTCATCATTAATTCTATCTAGTTATTTATCTTTCACTTTACTCCATGTATCTTTAAGTGATACTGTTCTGTTAAAAACAATCTTTTCACTATTGCTATCCGGATCTACATTAAAATAGCCCAGGCGCTGAAACTGGAAGTTATCATAAGGTTTTGCATGCTGTAACTCTGCTTCAACCCGGCAATTTGTCAAAACCTTTAACGAGTCTGGATTAAGAAGTTCAAGGAAGTCCTTTTCTTTATCTTCCGATGGATTCTCAACAGTAAATAATCGGTCATAAAGACGAACTTCTGCAGGTAAACTATGTTCGGCAGATACCCAATGCAGTGTTCCCTTAACTTTACGATTGCTTTCAGGCATTCCGCTTTTAGTCAACTCATCATACTCGGCATATATCTCTTCAATTTCTCCAGACTCATTTTTCTTACATCCGGTACATTTTACAATATAAGCATTCTTCAATCGAACTTCTTGACCGGGAGTCATACGGAAAAATTTCTTAGGAGCATCTTCCATAAAGTCTTCTCTTTCAATAAATAATTCGCGTGAGAAGGCTATTTCATGGCTTCCCTGAGTCAGATCTTCCGGATTATTAATTGCTTCCATCATTTCAACTTTCCCTTCCGGGTAGTTTGTAATGATTAATTTTACAGGATCCAATACTGCCGAAACTCTTGGAGCAGTAGCATTCAGATCTTCTCTGACTGCATGTTCCAATAGTGCTACATCGATAATACCATCGTATTTTGTATAGCCGATCTTGTTGATAAAGCTACGGATAGAAGAGGGGGTGAATCCTCTGCGTCTAAAACCGCATATGGTAGGCATTCGTGGATCATCCCATCCATTTACACGTCCTTCTTTAACCAATTGCAGCAACTTACGTTTACTCATTACTGTATAGGTAAGATTCAGTCGGTTAAATTCGATCTGACGTGGACGGTAATCGTCGTCTTTCTTAAGCAAATCAATAAAATAATCATATAAAGGACGGTGAACCTCAAATTCTAATGTACACAATGAATGAGTCACTCCTTCAAAATAATCACTTTCACCATGTGCAAAATCATACATAGGATAAGCTTTCCACGCTGTGCCGGTACGATGGTGCGGGTGTTTTATGATACGATATATGATAGGATCGCGGAAGTGCATGTTGCTTGAAGCCATATCGATTTTGGCACGTAATACCATGCTGCCTTCTTCAAAGTCACCTTGATTCATACGATTAAACAAATCAAGACTTTCTTCTACCGGGCGATCGCGAAAAGGACTGTTTGTTCCCGGTTGGGTAGGAGTTCCTTTCTGTTGAGCGATAATTTCTGCACTTTGTTCGTCCACATAGGCTTTGCCTTCCTTAATGAGACGAACTGCAAAATCCCATAATTGAGGAAAATAATCTGAAGCGTAATATACATTTTCCCAATGAAAGCCAAGCCATTTGATGTCTTCCATGATTGAGTCTACATACTCAACATCCTCCTTTACCGGATTGGTATCGTCAAAACGCAGGTTGCAAATCCCGTTATAACGTTCGGCAATTCCAAAGTCCAGACAAATCGCTTTGGCATGACCGATATGCAGGTAACCGTTGGGCTCCGGCGGAAAACGGGTTTGAATTCTTTTGCCGTTCTTTCCAGCAGCCAAATCACTCTCTACGAAAGCCTCTATAAAGTTAAGACTCTTTTTTCCTTCTTCCTCTTTAATATTGATCTCGCTCATATGTTACAAAGTATAATACGATGTTATTTTAATTTTTAAACGACAAAGATAGGGCTTTCTTCGCAGTATTAACTAATTTTGCGGGCAAAAAGAATATATGGACGCCGAGATAAAATCAAAGTTGATCAATCGTGTGAAAGAAAATCCTTATTTAAATCATCTGGGTATAGAATTTACAAGTATTGAAGAAGGCAAGGTTGAAGCTAAAATGCCATTAGCAGCAGAACATAAACAATATAGTGGAGTGATACACGGTGGGGTGGTAGCTGCACTGGCCGATACTATAGCCGGTTTTGCAGCTTATACAGTAACTCCGGTAAATTTGGATGTACTAACGGCAGAGCTTAAAGTTTCCTTTCTAAGGGGGGCATGGGGAAATGAACTTATTGCCAAAGGAATCTTAATTAAAGCTGGTAGAAGAGTTCATTTCAGTGAATGTGAAATATATTGTGATGATGTAATGGTTGCCAAGGCTTCGGGTACATTTTGCATTGTAAACGAATACATCAAACCTGATTAATTTTAGAAAATAAATCTCAGATTTGATGTGTTTTATGTTAAGTAATAATGGGTAAAAAGACTTTCCTCTATTCGGTAATCTTTTTACCTATTATTTTGTAACCCTCGGCATTTGGATGTAAGCCGTCTCCAAAGAGTGACTCATTAATTTGTCCATTGGAAAGAAGCAGGTCTTTGTTCACATTTTTATATATTAAACCCTGTTTCTTTGCTAATTTACTAATCTCTTTGTTGATTGACGCAACTCTTTTTTCCATACCTCTTCGAGGTAAAATACCTAGTACTGTAACTGTTGCTTCGGGCTGACGCTGACGGATTGCCTTGTAAAGAAAGTCCAATCCTGCCAAAATCTCTTTATCACTATTCACTCCAAAATTATTCGTCCCGATTTTAATAAGAATTCGGTCGGCCTTATATCCATCAAGCTCACCATGGTATACACGCCATAATACATTTTCAATCCGGTCCCATCCATAGCCAAAGTTACGGAAGCCAAGTGGCTCCATATATGCTTCCCAACTATCTTTTCCCGTTGAATGCGGACCTTTGGGCTCTCCTCCCCAAAAATGCATGATTGAATTGCCAAATACAACGGCTTTCGGAGGATTTGCTTTATTCATTTGAAGGATTTCGCGGTGACGTTTGAGCCATTCATAGTTTCCTGGTTCTCTACGTTGAGTAACCGGGCAGGTCGTTGTGAGGTTTCCTTTGGGCATTTTTAAAATTTCACGTATTTTTTTATTGTACGCATCAGCATAAAATTGCATTCCTAAATCTGAAGGATGTACATAATCAACCCAACTGTCCATCGAAAAATTCAATTCTTCGTTAGAAAGATACCACAAATCTTTAACCCCTTCTGCTATTAAGCTTTCGTAGGCTTTTCGAGAAGCTTTATTAGGAATTGTATAATCTCTCAGGCGGGTTGTATCTAAGCCAGCATTGCTATAACCTGCATGCTCGGTCAACAAAATAGGAGTGTTGTGCTTAGATCGGATTTGCTTTACGGCATCTACAACCTTTTTAAAAACATCCTCTTCTTTATATCCGGAAAGATTGGGTAAACAATCTAGAATATATAGTTGTGCATCCAGTTCATTAATATAGTTTATCACCTCCTTTTCTAATTTGCCATTTCCCGAAAATCCAAGGTTAATCACAGGTAAATCCAACGAACGTGATACTATATTTGTCCACGCCATGCCAGGACGGGTTGCACAAGCTCCCTGAGTTATGGAGGTGCCATAGGCCACTATGGGTAATTCTTCTCGTAAAGGAATGAATTCTAAATCTGCATTTTCCGGAATTCCAATCTCTAACCACTTAACAGATGTATAAGTTGGTAAATAAAGGCGATATTCGAAACCCAAGTTATGATATTTGTCTTTTGCATCAATTTTGTAATTGAAAGAGATCGTATCTCCCCACTTATAGCTGCCGGAAGCTAACTTCAGATTTCCATCACTGTCTATTGCATAAAGATCTATTCCGGAAACGCCTGTATTAGGCATGTGAGGCATAGAATAAGATCCTTCCACCTTGTAGCGAATGGTAATATTATTTGCATTTGAATAGAAGTGAATGGCAAGACCTGCCGAATTGCGTGATAAGTTCCATACAGGTTCTCTCACTTCATTTTTTGCTCTTTGGGGTAGCCTGGCATAGGAATTACCAATTTCTTTTGTCCATCCTTGGTTCTGAACAACCGGATAATCCGTATTCATCGGATTAAACCATTTTTGCTGTGCATTTGCCGGTAACAGAAACAGACAAAGCATAAATAAACTTGTAATCTTTAAATTTAACATAGTATTTAATTGAAATTTGATACAAAACTGACAAAGATAATACATTTTTAAAAACTAAAAATTTGTAAAAGCTCTTATCTTTGCAGGATTAATTATAAAATAAAAAGACCATGAATTGTAAACTTGTATGTCTAACCTTATTTCTAGCTTATGGCCTGCAGGCTGTGGCTCAAAAAAGTTATCAGTTAGATTCTCCCGACGGTAAATTAAAAACCGTAGTTAATGTAGATAAAATTATCTCATTTTCAGTTTCGCACGAAGAAACAGAGGTACTGGCTCCATCTTCAATTTCAATGTCTCTTGAAGGAGATGAGATACTTGGCTTACATGCTAAAGTTGCTAAAGTAACTAGAAGCGCTGTCAATAAGGTTATTCCTTCTCCATTTTATAAAAAGGCGGAGGTTACCGATTCCTACAACGGAATGAGCTTGAATTTTAAAGGTAATTGGTCTATTGAATTCAGAGCTTATAATGATGGATTGGCTTATCGTTTTGTTACTAGAAAGAAAGGTGATATAGTTGTTAAATCTGAAGAGGCATCCTATAACTTCAGTAAGAATTATGAGACTTTTGCCCCATATGTTAATAGTAAAGCTCCTACTTTCGAGCAGCAGTTTTTTAATTCTTTCGAACAGCCTTATGTGAATGAACCTATTACAGAATTAAATTCGGGTAGACTTATGATCTTACCATTTCTGGTTACACTTGATAATGGTAAAAAATTATGTATTACTGAAGCTGATCTGGAAGATTTTCCCGGCATGTTTCTGAATAATTCTACAGAAAAGCCATCATTAAAGGCGGTTCATGCTCCTTATCCGAAAACAGTTGAACAGGGTGGTCATAACCGCTTGCAAATGTTGGTTAAGCAACGTGAAGACTTTATAGCTAAGACTACTGGAACAAGAACTTTCCCTTGGCGTGCATTTATTGTTTCTGAATCGGATAAGCAGCTGACTGATAATGATATGGTGTTTCGTCTTGCTTCTCCCAACCGTGCGGGAGATGTGTCTTGGGTTAAACCAGGAAAAGTTGCCTGGGATTGGTGGAATGACTGGAATATTTATGGAGTAGACTTTAAAGCAGGCATAAATAATGAAACTTACAAATACTACATTGATTTTGCATCAGCGCACGGTATTGATTATGTTATTCTGGATGAAGGGTGGTCTGTTAATTTAAAAGCAGATCTTATGCAGGTTATTCCAGAGATTGATCTTAAAGGTCTTATTGAATATGGTAAATCAAAGAATGTGGATATAATTCTTTGGGCGGGTTACTGGGCATTCCACCGAGATATGGAAAAAGTGGTTAAGCATTATGCCGAAATGGGAGTAAAAGGTTTTAAAGTAGACTTTATGGATCGTGACGACCAGCAGATGGTAAATTTCTTATACGAAGCTGCCCGGATTTGTGCAAAATATAAAATGATGGTGGATTTTCATGGTGTGTTTAAGCCAACAGGTTTAAATAGAACGTATCCGAACGTAATCAATTACGAAGGAGTAAACGGTCTGGAGCAATTAAAATGGTCACCGGAATCTTATGATATGGTTACTTACGATGTTACTATTCCATTCATTCGTATGATTGCTGGTCCAATGGATTACACGCAAGGGGCGATGCGAAATGCTGCAAGAGGTAGCTATCGACCTATTAATTCGGAGCCGATGAGCCAGGGAACCCGCTGCCGGCAGCTGGCGACCTATGTTATTTTTGAATCACCGTTTAACATGTTATGCGACAATCCTTCTAATTATATGCGCGAAGAAGAGTGTACGGAATTCATCGCTTCAGTTCCAACTGTTTGGGATCAAACCATGTCTCTGGATGGTAAAGTCTCAGAATATGTTGCTATTGCAAGAAGAAATGGAGCCGATTGGTATGTTGGGGCACTCACAAACTGGGATTCGCGAGAATTAGAGTTGGATCTTTCTTTTTTGGGAGAAGGAACGTTTAAGGCGGAAATTTTTAAAGACGGGGTTAATGCCGACAGAGCCGGCAGGGACTACAAAAAAGAAATCATTACGATTCCAGCCAATAAAAAGCTGCAAATCAAGATGGCTCCGGGTGGAGGTTTTGCTGCGCGTATTTTCAAATAATTTTTTGTTTTGATTTGTATTGGAGGGGCAGTACTTTTTCGGAAGTGTTGCCTCTCTGTTTTTTTTGTATCTTTGCCATGCATTACGACCTGATTTCTGTTCATTGTATGGTAATAGAAATTAGGGGGAGTTTATCATAAAGAAATATTGAAGAAAGATGAAAGGAGAGAATGTAGATATACTATTTCCGGCCGAGTGGGTACCGCAAAGTGCAGTACAACTTACATGGCCACATGAGGATACCGATTGGGCTCCTATATTGGAAGAAGTTGTTCCTTGTTTTGTTTCCATTGCGCACGAAATTATTAAACGGGAGAAGCTTCTTATCGTATGTGCTGATCAGGAGATTGTAAAACAGCAGTTGGGAGATGTAGATTATAGCAAGGTGATTTTCCGTGAAATGGACACAAACGACACTTGGGCCAGAGATCATGGTGGTATTTCTGTTTTTATCGATGGCACTCCGGCGGTTTACGACTTTGTTTTTAACGGCTGGGGGATGAAGTTTGCTGCAGATAAAGATAATCTGATTACTCGAAGGTTGTTTATGTCGGATACATTTGCCGACGAAGTTTTACCTCTAAATATGCAACCATTCGTATTGGAAGGAGGTAGCCTCGAATCTGATGGAAAGGGTACATTACTAACAACGGCAGAATGTTTATTGTCTCTCAATCGCAATGAGTATTTATGCAGGGAAGAGATTGAAAATCAACTTAAAGATATTTTTGGGTTTAAGCAGGTTTTATGGCTCGAAAGTGGATATTTAGCCGGAGATGATACGGATAGTCATGTTGATACATTGGCTCGTCTTTGTAACGAGGATACTATTGCTTATGTAAAATGTGATGATGAAACTGATGAACATTTTGCAGAGCTTAAAGAGATGGAAGAGCAGCTTAAGGAGTTCCGTACGCTAGATAATAAACCATATAAACTTATTGATTTGCCAATGGCAGATAAAGTGGAATGGAATGGTGAGCGTTTGCCTGCAACATATGCTAATTTCCTTATTATCAATGGAGCAGTATTGTTGCCAACTTATAATTCTCCTAAAGATAATGAGGCCATAAGTCAGTTGAGAAAGGCTTTCCCAGACCGTGAAATTGTAGGAATTAATTGTTTACCGTTGATAAAACAACACGGATCTCTTCATTGTGTTACGATGCAATATCCAGAGGGTTTTATAAAAGAATAGAAGTATGAAATTGAAAGTAGGTTTAATTCAACAAAAAAATACAGGTAATATAGCTGATAATATCGAAAGATTGAAAGCTGGTATCTGCAGTTGTGCAAAAGATGGTGCCGAACTAATCGTTTTGCAGGAGTTACATAATGGACTCTATTTTTGTCAGACAGAAGATACTACTCTTTTTGACCTAGCAGAGTCTATTCCGGGACCTTCTACAGAAATATTTGGAGCTCTTGCAAAAGAATTAGGAGTCGTGATTGTACTCTCTTTGTTTGAAAAAAGAGCTCCTGGTTTATATCATAATACTGCAGTTGTTTTGGAACGCGACGGCAGCATTGCTGGTAAATACAGAAAAATGCATATTCCAGATGATCCTGCTTATTACGAGAAATTCTATTTTACACCAGGTGATCTAGGTTTCGAGCCGATTGATACTTCTGTTGGACGTTTGGGCGTATTGGTTTGTTGGGATCAATGGTATCCGGAAGCTGCACGCCTCATGGCCATGCGTGGTGCAGAAATGCTTATTTATCCTACAGCAATTGGATGGGAGAGTAGCGATCCTTCTGATGAAAAAGACAGACAACTTGGTGCTTGGGTTATTTCTCAACGTGCTCATGCAGTTGCAAACGGTATACCAGTAATTTCGGTGAACAGAACCGGACATGAACCTGATCCTTCGGGGCAAACAAATGGTATCCAGTTTTGGGGAAATAGTTTTGTTGCTGGTCCACAAGGTGAATTGCTTGTAAGTTTTCCGAACTTGGATGAAAAGATTCAGGTTGTGGAAATTGATAAAACAAGAAGTGAGAATGTACGCCGGTGGTGGCCATTTTTTAGAGATCGCCGCATAGATGCTTTTGGTGGATTAACAGAACGTTTCCTAAAATAAAATGAAACTTTTTACTAAACAAGAAGCGCTTGACCGTATGAACCTGCTAGGTAAATCGGGCAAGCCTTTTCTATTTATTATTGATTATGATCAGGCTGAAATCTTTATCGAAGAACCTCATCTTATCAACTCTAAAGAATGTTTATTCAATTTGAATGGCTTCACGAATGTTGATAATGCTTGTAATATAAATAGAGCAGGAGGGGAGCTGATGGGTAATTTTAATTCTGACCCAGAAAGGACAACAAAATTAGATAAAGATATAAAATGGGTGGTGAAGCCTGTGTCGTGGGAAAATTATAAACGATCATTTCAAACTGTGATCAAAAATATTAACGAAGGGAATTCGTATTTAACCAACCTTACTTGTGCTACTCTGGTAGAAACAAATCTTTCGTTGCAGGAGCTTTTTCTTCGATCGGATTCCCTGTATAAAATGTGGTTTAAAGATCGGTTTGTATTTTTTTCGCCAGAAATATTTGTTCGTATACAAAATGGCGATATTTATTCCTATCCCATGAAAGGAACAATTGATGCCTCATTACCGGATGCTGAGCATTGTATTCTGAATGATTTGAAAGAGTCTGCAGAGCATGCAACAATTGTTGATCTGATTAGAAATGATTTGAGTATTGTTGCAAAAGATGTTACAGTAAGTAAATACCGCTATTTGGATAAAATAATGACAAATAAAGGCTCTTTGCTTCAAGTAAGTTCCGAAATAAAAGGAAAACTCCCTGTTGATTATAGTGCCAAGTTGGGGGATATTCTTTTTGCCTTATTACCTGCCGGGTCAATTACAGGAGCACCTAAAAAGAAGACGCAGGCAATTATAAGTGAATCTGAAACACATAAAAGAGGATTTTATACAGGTATTGCTGGCTATTTTGATGGTGAAAGATTGGATAGTACAGTAATGATCCGTTTTATAGAACAGGCCGACGGCAAATTCTACTTCAAAAGTGGCGGAGGTATTACAGCAAAAAGTAATTTAGAGTCTGAGTATAACGAAATGATACAGAAAGTATATGTGCCACTATATTGAATCAATTTGTATAGAAAAAGGACAGATTCTGAATCTTTCCTTTCATAATAAGCGCTTTAATACTACTCGTAAAGAGTTATTTGGATCCTCCTCATTCGTCAATCTTGAAGATTTTATTAATGCTGAGACACATTTTGAGCGAACAAAATGCAGAGTAATATATGATCAAGAGATAATCGATGTTAGTTATCAACCTTATAAACTGCCGTCTATAAACTGTCTGAGTCTTGTTTTTGATAACGAAATAAATTATCAATATAAGAGCACTGATCGTAATCGGATTAATCAATTGTTCGATTTGCGTAATGATGCCGATGATATTCTAATTGTAAAGAATGGACTTGTTACAGACACAAGTTTCTGTAACATTGCATTGTGGAATGGGATGGAATGGGAGACACCTGCAAAACCACTTTTAAAAGGAACTCGTCGGGAACAATTGCTAAGCAATTTTACCATTAAAGAACGAAATATTTATTTGGAAGATATATATACGTATAATAAAATCAGACTATTTAATGCCATGATACAATTTGGAGAAATAGAACTAATGATAAATAAGTTTACATTAAAAAATACTATTCATAAAAATGCGTAGATATACTAAATAAGAGACCGTAATTTGAACTCTGTCCAAAAACAATTTACTTTGCATTATGGATAGAAACAGTCAAGAGTACCAGTTAATGCGAGACAAGGCATTAGCACAACTTCGCAGTGGTGAATCACTCACAGGAAAGGATGGCGCCTTTGGCCCCTTATTAAAAGAGTTTTTAGAAGCCGCTTTAGACGGAGAGATGTCCTCTCATCTGGATGAGTCAGAGCGTCAGATTGGCAATAAGCGTAATGGCCGAGGCAGTAAGCACGTTAAAACGATGGCCGGGGAGATTGAGATAGTGACTCCCCAGGATCGCCACAGCAGTTTTAATCCGGAGATTCTCAAGAAACGGGAGACGATTTTGGCAGATAATATGTCCTCCAAAATTATCAGTTTGTATGGAATGGGGATGAGTCTGAGAGATATTTCCACTCATATAGAGGAAATGTACGATGTGGAGATTTCACACAATACCCTTAGCGAAATAATAGACCGGATCGTTCCCAAGGTAAAAGAATGGCAAAGTCGCCCTTTGGAGAATATGTACACCATTCTATGGTTGGATGCGATGCACTATAAAGTAAAAGATGGAGGCCGAACCGAAAGCAGAGCAGTGTATAATGTATTGGCCATCAACAAAGATGGCCGTAAGGAGCTTATAGGTATGTATGTTTCCGAAAGCGAGGGAGCTAACTTCTGGTTGAGTGTTCTGACCGATCTTAAAGCACGGGGGATGAAAGATGTTTTGATTGCTTGTATTGATAATCTAACGGGGTTCGCAGAGGCCATCAGCACAATTTTCCCTCATGTGATTATACAGAGTTGTATTGTTCACCAAATCCGGAACTCATTGAAATATGTTGCCTCAAAAGATCAGAAAGAGTTTATGTCTGATTTAAAGACAATCTATCAAGCCCCTACGCTTGATCTGGCGGAATTGAATTTTGATAAACTACAAGATAAATGGGGTAAGAAATATCCTGTAGTCATGGATTCATGGAAAAGGAATTGGGACAAGCTTACATCCTATTTTGCTTATGATGAACAGATTCGAAAACTAATTTACACCACTAATGCCGTAGAAGGCTTCCATCGTCAAGTTAGAAAAGTGACCAAGACAAAGGGCGTTTTCCCTAATGACATGGCCTTGATGAAGTTGATCTACCTGGCCGTTATAAATATCTCAAAAAAATGGACACAGCCTCTTCATAATTGGGCATTGACAGCCGGTCAATTGCGGATTAAGTTCGGTGATAGAATGCCATTGGATATATAATCCATTTTTCTTCCCGGTTTTTCAAACGCAAAGAAAAGGCTGTTCCCGGTAGTGAGCAAGGGTATATAAACGGCTCGTTCCTCACCGCCCTTGCACACTACCAATAACAGCCTTAAAAAGCATTTGTAAATCCAAAAAGAAAAATTATATTTGTAGTGATTTTCCTAGAATATGAACCAGACAGAGTTTAAATTACACTCCCCTAAATAATAAAGAAAAGTCCGAAGATGTTGTTCCTCGGACTTTTTTATTTTAGTTGATCTAAACTTATTATTAATACTTCTGGTTTAGTCCCGAAAGGTTTAATAAAAGTATTAATAACAGGTTAGGAGCGAATAAGATTTAAATCTCGATTTATCTCTTTCCTTTAGTCTTATCTTCTGGTTTAACAGTTAATTGCATTCCAATTTGCTCCATAAATCCCAGGTTATCTTGTAGAATCCATGTTTCTTTAAGTTTTCCGTTGGAGAAAACCGTAATAAAAATGGCTGCTCTTGAGATTTGATTTGCTTTAGGTTTAATACCCATATATTCATTTGCTTGAACACCAAACTGGGCTATTTTAACTGCCACAGTATCAC
The DNA here is from genome assembly GCF_013409575.1 of Macellibacteroides fermentans. Classification (NCBI taxonomy): domain Bacteria; kingdom Pseudomonadati; phylum Bacteroidota; class Bacteroidia; order Bacteroidales; family Porphyromonadaceae; genus Macellibacteroides; species Macellibacteroides fermentans. The sequence continues at coordinate 154,417 of NZ_JACCCY010000001.1, forward strand.
CCTGTGCTACCATATTCTCAACACTATATTTCCAGTCTGGAAATACTGCTATATCTCTTTGTATATACTGAATTAAAGAGTCGATAGTGTAGGCGTTCGGCAAACGTGGACCAGTCATCTTATATTCAGGCGCATAAAAAGTTCTCATTTTTTCGAAGTCTCTGGCATTTATAGCTTCAAAAACCTGCCTGACTGTACTTTTGTTTTGGCTTTCAAGTTCACATCGTGCCTTAAGTTGATCGTATTCTTTTTTGTCATCCTTACTAATAATGCAATTTGTTAGACTAAACGCAATTATCAGTAGTAATAAAGCACTAATAAGTTTAAATTTAACCGTTTTCATATGCACCTCCTTATAATTAAATAACTAAATTATTCAAATTCATCTAGTACACTTGTTAGGATGGTACTTGGCAAATCAACTCAATTATAAAACAAAAAATAAATTAATAAAGTTTGTTTTATTTTCTAGTTGCTTTAGAATAGTTTATATGGCTAATTTGTATATCTACGTATTTTTAAGATAGGATACATGTTATCGCAAACAGTATTAAACATAATGGTGATTATAAAATATATTGGATACATAATTATAATAAGTAAATAATCATGTTTGATATGCTAATATGTAAAAGACTTTCGTTAAGCTAATAGCTTTATTTGGGATATATAACCTAATGAGCGAATTTGGTTAAATAATTCTGTATAAGAAGATTTTGCTTTTACATTCACTTTAAACGTAATTACTGCAATATTCTTATCGTAATTTTGTTCGTAGGAAAGGCTGACAATAAATATATTCCTATTTTCAATAATACTTCGTATAGTTCGAAGATCAGGTGTTGCCGTATTGCATGTTATTGATAGAATTTTATTGACTCCATCAAGCCACATCCGCTTTTCTAAACTTTCGAGGGAAACCAGTACGATTAATGTGAAAATTGTTGTAATAATAGCTGTAATATACATTCCAGCGCCAACAGTTAGTCCAATTACAGCCATAACCCAAATACAAGCAGCTGTTGTTAAGCCGTGTACGCTGCCATGACTCTGTATAATTGCGCCTGCACCTAAAAAGCCTATTCCAGTTAAGACTTGAGCTGCTATTCTTCCAGGATCTCCATTTAGAAAGTTAGGATATGATTGTGGAATCCAAATTGAAAGAAGCATTGCTGCAGTCGAACCCATACAAATCAATGTAAAGGTTCTCATTCCTGCATCATGTCTTCTAAATTGTCTTTCAAATCCAATAATAGCACCAAGGACAAAACTAACTAACAATTTCAACATAGCAGTATACGGAGTAACTGTTAAGCTCTGTAGTAAAGTTAGCAAATCATCGATGGAATTACTGAAATTCATACGTAAAAGATTAGACGGTAAATATGTTTATTGTAATTACAAACTTAATTATTTAAGTTTGTAATTACAAATATTACATACTATTTATTATTAGACTTCAAGAGCTCCAATAATTTCTGTCACAGATTTGAAGCCATGCTTATCTAGATAATCGTTGATGCCTTCAACTGTTTTTACAGAAATTGCCGGATCAACGAAGTTATATGTTCCAATTTGAATTGCAGAAGAGCCTGCCAGCATAAATTCTACCGCATCTTTCCAGTTGGATATCCCCCCTAAGCCAATAATGGGTATTTTAACAGCATTGTAAGTTTGCCAAACCATTCTCAGTGCAATAGGTTTAACACATGGTCCGGAAAGTCCACCCGTAACTGTCGATAATATCGGTTTTCTTTTTTCGGCATCAATAGCCATTCCCAGAAGGGTATTGATAAGAGACACAGCATCGGCACCTTCGGCTTCTACGGCTCTCGCAATTTCTGTTACGTCGGTAACATTGGGCGAAAGTTTTACTATCAATGTTTTGGGGTATACTTTTCTTACGGCACGAACTACTTCTGCGGCACCTGCGCAAGTAACGCCGAAAGCCATCCCTCCGTGCTTAACGTTTGGACAAGAAATATTTAATTCAATAGCTGGAATCTTATCTAAAGCAGCAATTTTTTCGGCACATTCAACGTAAGTTTCTACGGTAGATCCACTCACATTTACAATCATGTGCGTATCAATATCCTTTATATTCGGATAGATGTTATTAGCAAAATAATCGGCACCCTTGTTTTGAAGTCCAACGGCATTAAGCATTCCGGCGGGAGTTTCTGCCATACGAGGATATGGATTGCCTTCGCGGTGTTCAATTGTTGTACCTTTAACGAATATACCTCCAATTTGAGTTAAATCTACAAAATCGGCAAACTCGATGCCATAACCAAAAGTCCCAGAGGCGGTCATCACCGGGTTTTTCAATTGCAGATTCCCTATATTTACATTTAAATTTGCCATTTTAATTTTCTAGTATTAAAGACTGGACCTTCTGTGCAAACACACACATGTCCTTCTACTGTATTTTCTACACAACAAAGGCAGGCTCCGAAGCCACAAGCCATGGTATTCTCAAGAGACACTTCACATGAAATATCTTTGCCAGCAGCATATTTTGCCACAGCTACCATCATAGGTTTCGGACCACAGGTATAAATTGTATCAAACAGCTTTGTGTTCAAAATCGAATGATTTGTTACAAATCCCTTTTCGCCTAAAGAACCATCTTCAGTAGTAATGCAAACATCGCCGAATTTTGCAAAATCGTCTAACTGCAATACATCATTCTTTGTTCTTCCTCCCAATAGGAAGATTGGATGAAAGCCTTTGGATTTTAAAACAGCACCCAAAAACAGCATTGGCGCTGTTCCAACTCCACCACCAACCAGTAGTAAATTCTTTTCTTCCTGATCCGAATCTGGAATTGTAAAACCATTACCTAAAGGCAATACAACATTCATCGTATCTCCCTGTCTGTATTCGGCCATTCGGCGGGTGCCGTCACCAATTAGTTGGACAAGCAACCATAATTCATTCCGATCTTTATCCACATAATTAACAGAAATTGGACGTCTAAGAAAGGTAGAAGATGAACCATCCACTCGAACTTCAACAAATTGTCCGGGAATCATTTCGGGAAGAGTTTCTTCTGAAGTTAGTTTCAGGAGACAATAATTTGGATGAAGGCGAACATTATCTGCAACCTTTAAATCCAGTAAATACTTCTTCATATATATATCACAATTTGGATACAAAGATAAAAGATAAAGCGGCTTAAAGCCAATAGAATTTTATTCTTTCTTGTTTTTTTCGGGAGTAAAGGTCTCGAAAGTGTTATCCGAATAAAAAATCATTATTTTACTTACATTTTTAGAGCTCCGTTCTTCGTATTTAATCTGTTCAATACCAGTGTTTTTTGTTGTAATTTCGGGTTTGCTGAACTCCGTGTGCTTGCGATATTCGGGTTCGACCTGTACAATGGGCGGATTAATCTCATTCTCGCGAAATAAATTAGGCTCTTCTATTTTAGTAATTCCATTTTTAACCATCGATCCTTTACCGAACAATAGCCAATCTGTATCCACGTAAGTAAATCGTTGCATAATTTTTGTCAGCACATCCAAACTGGGATTATTGCGTCCAGAAATAATATGAGACATGGCTGATCTTTGAATGCCAATCTCTTCAGCAAATTTAGAAGGTGAAATTCCTTCATGTTCCATGATTCTCAAAATTCTATCTTTCATCTGAATAATATTTAATAGAAAAGGTATATTAATGCTGACATTGTGTCTTAATTTCTCTTTTTTTGTAAACAAATGTAATTTTGAACAAAGGTAAACAATAGTTTACAAATATGCAATTTATAATTATAAATTTAAACTATACGATTGTAAACACACTTATACATATGTAATGTTTACAAAGTGAAACAAGTATATCAGGTATAAATATTGGCTAAATTAAAGGTTTACATAATACATGTATTCGTATGGCATTCAATCATATACGTATATTTATATTGGTGTTTGAATAGTGAATTTACATCAAATAGGTAACAGTTGTAAATTAATGAAGGAATAAATTAAAGGAACTCTCAACTTGACTATGATAATTGATTGGAATACGATAACATAAGCAAATTTACATTAGGATCAACCAATATGGTATCCCCTACTCCATTTGTATACAATTGTGAATTGTTATGGATGTAAACTATTTAATATTGTGTAAACTTTAGATTATATAAATGTGAACAATTGTTTGTGTAGATTGTTAAACCTACCTATTCCATGTTTATGATTACAGATGTATATTGTCTATATTCTCTAAAAATATTTAGAAATGCCAATTTGGCTTGGTTTACGCTTGTATACTTTATGATTTTTGTTAAGCTGGACCGCTACTGGTGCAAAATGGCTATATTTGTGAACAACTATTCGTGTAATGTAAAATATTCGATTCTCGGAGGGTTTATTTTGGGCTAATTGACTATAATACAGCTAGAAAAGGGATTATTGCGGTACGTTTGTAAACAACAAACCAGCAATAATCCCTTTAATTGAGAAGATTTTGTGCAAAAGAATAACTAGTGCTATTGAGAAATGAATCTGAGTTTAGATTTTTAAACTTACAGACATAGAATATTTACTTCTTGTAAAATATCAGATAAAATAAATCCTAATGAAGTATTTTGTATATAAGTTCTTTAAGCAGTTCTCCATCTGAAAAAGAAATATTCTCTACTCCTTTCGATTTAGCATCGCAGGTACGTATATCAGATATCAGATTGAAGACTTTCATGGCCGAGTAGTTCTTGATTCCTATAGCATAATCTTTGACCTGAAAACTGTTTTTCAGTCCCAATGCCTGCATTAATCCATTTTCGGATCGATCCTTACTATAATAGCATATCAATAAATTAGAGAAGTAATTAAATAACACTGGTAAGGTTGCCTGTATAGGATTGTTTTTGGGATTCTTATCAAAATAATGAATAATCCGGTTTACTTTGAGTTTGTCTTTGGATGCAAGCGCCTTAATAAGCTCAAAATTGTTAAACTCCTTGCTTATACCAATGTTTTGCTCTACAAGTTCGGGAGTAATTTTTTTAGGCAGATTACCAGGAAGAAGCAAAGATAGCTTGTCCAACTCCTTAGTAAGCCGACTTAAGTCATTTCCTAAAAAGTCGGCCAACATCTGCGATGCTTTCGCATCGATAGCAATATTTTGTTGTTGTAACATGCTGCCGATGAAAGCAGGCATTTTATAGTCGGCAACCTTTTTAGACTCGAATAATATGCCTGTTTTATCCACAGATCCGGCTAAAGCCCTTCTTCTATCCAAGTTTTTATATTTGTAATTAACAACCAACACTGTAGATTGCAGCGGATTTTGCACATAGTGGTTCAGCTCTTCGATATCTTTTATAAGCTGGGCTTCCCTAACAACAATTAGTTGGTATTTAGACATCATCGGAAAACGGCGGGCCGCATTGATAATGGCGCTTGCTTCGGCATCAGCACCGTAAAAAACAAGTTGATTAAAATCTTTTTCCTCTTCCGATAAAACATTATTGATCAGCAAATCGGTAAGTTTATCCATAAAAAAGGGTTCTTCCCCCATAAAGAAATAGACGGGACTGAACTTTTTCTGAACAATATCTCTGGATAACTCTTCGAATGTATATTCTTTCTTGGCCATATTTTTAAATTACCAGCTAAAACGTATGTGTCTGATTGTTTTGTTGCCTTTGATGATCTGTCGCAGAGCTTCAATGCCGAGGTTGACATGCTCGGGAGCAAAGTTCTGTGTCACCAACTTATCACTCTCCTCCGTTTTAACACCGCTTTCGTCCATAGGTTTATCCGAAATCATCAGCAGTGCACCTGTAGGGATCTCATTTGCAAAACCGGCAGTAAGCAATGTAGCCGTTTCCATATCTATACCGGTTGCATGGGTTTTTACCAGGTAAGATTTAAACTCATTGTCGTATTCCCACACCCGGCGGTTGGTAGTGTAAACCGTACCTGTCCAATAATCGCGTCCCTGATCCCTAATGGCGGAAGAAATAGCCCTTAACATGGAAAATGCCGGCAACGAAGGAACCTCTTTGGGTAAATACTCGTCGGATGTGCCTTCACCCCGAATGGCAGCGATAGGCAACAGATAATCGCCCAGATTATTACTCTTTTTAAGTCCGCCGCATTTACCCAGAAACAACACAGCCTTTGGTTTGATAGCAGATAGCAGATCCATAACAGTGGCCGCATTTGCACTACCCATACCAAAATTGATAATGGTTATACCTTCGGCCGAAGCGTTAGGCATAGACGATTTAAGTCCCAGTATGGGTACATTAAAGGTCTCGGCAAATAATTCCACATATTTCGTAAAATTGGTAAGCAAAATATACTTGGTAAAATCTTCGAGCTTCCGTTCCGTATATCTAGGCAACCAATTTTCAACTATTTCTTGTTTTGTTTTCATAAATCACTACCTTTGAGGGGATATTTTACACTAAAAAGTCTCAACAAAAGTAACAAATGTTCTCATTAAACCTCCCATCCTTCGTTCCTAAAATATCCGAAAAGAACGGAAAGCACCTAATTTTAGATCCGATACGTAAGAAATACGTGACCCTGACTCCCGAAGAATGGGTAAGACAACATTTTGTTAATTATCTTATTACTGAAAAAGGTTATCCAAAAGAACTTATAGCCAACGAAATCAGTATAGTTCTTAACGGAACCAATAAACGATGCGATACGGTTGCTTACAACCGTTTTTTAGCCCCTGTTTTTATTGCAGAGTATAAATCCCCCACGGTAGCTATAAAACAGTCTGTAATCGACCAGATTATACGTTATAATATGGTTTTGAAGGTAAGGTACCTGGTAGTGAGCAATGGAATGCAGCATTTTTGTTGCCGGATCGATTTCGAATCCGGCAACTATACCTTTCTGAATGAAATCCCCATGTACGATTCCATTATATAGAAACTACGTTTATTTTATATCCCTTAACGTAGCATCCAGAGCCATCACATAATAAGTAAACATCCCTTGCCAGTTGATGGCAATTTCGTTGGAGGCATAAGAGGGTAAAATATCAACATAAGCCTCGTCGGGAACTAAAGACGGATATTCACACCCGTCCTGTTTGCCGGGGTTCGGGCCTCCAACCAGAAATCCCGGAAGCGGCTCATCAATACCGTCGCTTGCAGCAAGTCTGTGATGCGGATGTAACGGCGATTTATGGCCAAATCCGGTTACATAACAATAACCTGTGGCATTTCTCCCTAATAAATAATCCATTGAATGTAATGCATTGGTCAGATAACGGCGATCGTTTGTTAACCTATATGCATACAGAAATGCAATGCCCTGATTGGATGCCTTGTCCGAATTACATCCCCAAAAGAAATCTTTTGAAGATCGGCCATAGGCAGCGGCGTAGGGAGCAAGCTCTACTCCTGCCAAACAACTGTCCGCATAATTAATAAGCTGCTTTCCGGCGGAATCAGACAGACTACCCATCTCCTTCTCCAGCTTGTCACGGTGTCTAATTAATGACATCTGTGCCAGTCCGTATACTTTGCCCCACACAGGCAAAATAAATGATTCGGGCAGATATTGTTTTACGTAACTCGTATATTTATCGTTGCCTGTAGTTATATATAATTCGGTGGCTGCCCAGAAGAACTCATCCGTAGCAGAACGATCTTCGTATCCACCGGTTGAAACTGCCGGTTTGAAGTTTGCATTCATTTTTCTCTGATTATACAATGCATCCGGATGTTGTAAAGCCCAATTGAACGCACGAATGGATGACTGAAGCATTTTTTGTGAAACCTCCGGATAATCCTTTTCAAAGGGCGCAAACACCCTTGATGCTTGTGCCATTGATGCGGCAAAATCAAGTGTAGATGTTACAGACTTTTCGATTACATAACGCGGTTGTTTGCATTCGGTAGGTTTAATCATCCCTTCGAATGAAGGAGTTGTTAACTTATGATACACTCCTCCATCCGACGGATCCTGCATGGAAAGCATCCATTCCAGATTCCACCAGATTTCGTCCAATAAATCGGGAGTTTGATTCGCGCTTTCCGGAATCTGAACCGAAACGCTCTGTGCATACTGTGGATAATCTTCGTACAATGAAAGCAGAATTCCCACTGTAAAACCGGAATTCACGATGTATTTGTTATAATCACCTGCATCGTACCAACCTTTGGGGGAAGAAATTAAAGATTCTGCCGGACGAACAGCTGTTGCAGCCGAAGGATGTATCCGTACCAAAGTATCAGGATGACCGGCTGGTCTCTCCCATTTTCCGGCAAATTCCGCTTCTATATCTGTACCCGAACGTTGTAAATAGAAAGCCTTGAGTGATGCTTTGGACAGGGATGAAAAAAGCGAATCTTTAACTTCAAATGGCAATGATTTACCTACTTCCGGAATTTCGATGAAATAAGTACCTATAGTGCGGAGTTGTGAGAAAGGGATTACAACGGTTTCCTTTTTCGAAAAAGCAGACAACCGGGGCTGAGAAACCAGACCCTCGTAAACTACCTTCCCGGAGTTAAGCTCTTTAATATAGAACGGTCCGGAAACAACAGTATCCAGCACTGCTATTTTTTCTTGAGAAGGATAAAACCCCAACTGGTTAAACCTATATAACTCATTTACCGGAGGATTGATTTTTGCACATGCAGTAAATAAAAGAGTAATTAATGTGCATACAGAAACATTCAAATAGTGGTTTTTCATACAAAAATAATTAAATAAATAATTGAACATGCTGCCTGTTAATTACTCTATGAAGATAATTATACAGCAGTCTGTTCAAACAAATTCAACATTAGTAGTTTTTACAAACGTACATAATAAAATTGAATTTCAATTATTTTAAACCATTGTTTTGTATAACAAATTTGGTTAAGATAGAATCTGACTTAGTTATATTTTTGAATTCGGCCGAGCTTGTAACCTTTCTTTCCATCACAACCGGCTTATTTTCCTTATTGTCCAAAAACAGGGCAGTAAAGAAAATGATTACAAAGAAAGATAGAATTATAGGTTTCATAATCTGTTACTGTTTTAGGGTATATATATCTGATGCTTATTAAACGTAAATTGCTGCAGGATATTACATAACTTACAAAAAAGAATTATTATTTTATATATTTGCAAATCGGAAACCTACTTTCCAAAACTAAATAACCATTTTAATAATATGAGTAGATTATTTATCCTGTTCTCAGTCTGCTTGCTTGTCTCCTGTTCCGGAGTGTACAAACAAGTATCTCCTTCAATCAAATCCAAAACCGTCGAATCTTTAAGTAAGGTAACACCGGAAAGAAAAAAGGAATTAGAAGCGTCCATCAAAAACCTTCCTGCCTCGCAACGGGAAGGAATGGCTTTTCTTATTGCCTATATGAGCAAAGCCGACCTTGATACCTTGCCTGCAGAGTTGCTTACTTCCAATGTAAAGTTGGCCTATAAAGCCAGAGAAACTTTTCCGTGGGCAAAAGAGGTACCGCTTCCTGTTTTTTACAATGAGGTACTCCCCTATGCATCTATGGATGAAACCAGAGAAGACTGGCGACCGGCATTTTACGATATGTTATATCCCCTTGTAAAAGACCTTACCGATATACACCAAGCTGTAGATACGATCAATAAATCGTTACGAGGATTGGTCAAGGTAGAATACAACACAAAACGTAAAAAGCCCAATCAGTCGCCTTCCGAGTCCATGAAGATAAGTATGGCTTCGTGCTCCGGGTTATCCATCCTGCTTACCGATGCGTTCAGGGCAGCAGGTATTCCATCCCGCGTAGCGGGTACTCCTCTTTGGGTGTCGAAAGAAGGAAACCACAACTGGAGTGAAGTTTATATTGACGGACAATGGTATTTTACAGAATACTATCCGGATGCATTAAACAAAGGATGGTTTTTAGACCGTGCCGGAAAAGCTGATAAAAGCAATCCAATCCATTGGATATACGCAACTTCCTACAAACACGACGGATTGGCGTTCCCAATGGTCTGGGCCCGTAGGGATTCAACCGTGGGAGGTGTAGATGTGACCGACCGCTACATCGAGCTGTATCAGAAACAGCTGGTTGAAAAGGCAAAGGGTATAGCCGTTACGATACGTATGTATAAGGCCGAGCAATGTACGCTCGATTCTGATGGCCGTGTTGCGGAAACAATTACCATAAAGAATGCCAAGGGTGATACCGTTGCATCTGGTAAAACTGCTGGTCCGACTGATGATATGAACCTATATCTTACCGTATCACTTCCAGAACCAGGAGAATATACCATTGAGTATACGACCGCCAAAGGATTACGTAAAGACGTTGTAGAAATTAAAGAACCGAAAGAAATACGGCTTTATTTCAATTAATAAGAAATCGTATAGAAGTAGGCGGCATGAATAAGTTTCATTGCCGCCTACTTTTTTTACTGCTATTCTTATGTGTACCCAACCACAGCTCTGCTTCTGGTATATCCATCTGTGTAAACTATTTTAGGATGGATTTAGGGAAGGTGTCCGGAGTTTTAGTATGAAGGTTGATGATGGTATTATATATTACCTGCTATTTGAAAGTATTAGGGATACTATTATTTTCATAACTACAATCTATTTATTTCATAGTTACAATCTATTCGTTTGACAATTGTTGAATGCAAGTTACCCATATGTCTACTTTGCATTCAACAATTGTCAAACGCAAAGTGAATATATGCCAAACGAATAGTTCTCCGTTATGAAAATAATAGTACATCGTATAGTATGTCCTAATTCTGTTAAGGCATCGTGTTTATTTACAGAATAGAAACTTTTAGTTTATATAAAATGGGAAGGATTACGATGTTATACTCTACTTCAAAAAAAGCTGACAGATGACACATGATGACAGATGGATTTAGACATCTGTCATTTTATAATTGCATGGTATTCACTATCTTAAATCCTAAAAATGATGGATGACAGTTGTTTTTGCAATAAATCAGTTTTTATGACCCGTCCTGAAAAAAGGGAGTGATCACATGAATATATAAAAAGAGAGGACTATCGTTTGATAGCCCTCTCTAAAATTATATTGTCTGGAAGCAATTATGCTCCGAAGTCGTCGAACAAGATGTTTTCTTTTGCAACACCCAGATTGTCTAACATTACTTTAACAGCATTAGACATCGGACCAGGACCACACATGTAGTATTCAATATCTTCAGGAGCTTCATGATCTTTCAAGTAATTATCATAAATAACCTGGTGGATGAAACCTACCATGCCAGTCCAGTTATCTTCAGGACGAGGTTCAGAAAGACCGATGTGGAACTTAAAGTTAGGGAATTCCTTTTCGATAGCACGGAAATCTTCTTCATAGAAAATCTCGTTCTTCGAACGGGCACCATACCAATAAGAAACTTTTCTACCTGTCTTAACAGTATTGAATAAGTGAAGCAGTTGAGCACGAAGCGGAGCCATACCGGCACCACCACCGATGTACAACATTTCATTGTTTGTTTCCAGAATGTGGAAGTCTCCGTAAGGACCAGACATTGTAACCTTATCTCCCGGTTTTAATGAGAAGATATAAGAGGAAGCAATACCAGGTTTAACACCCGCTTTCCAGGTACCTGTACTTCTGTCGAAAGGAGGAGTTGCAATACGAACGTTCAATGTAATGATATTTCCTTCTGCAGGATAGTTGGCCATTGAATAGGCACGGATTGTTTCTTCTTCGTTCTTGCAAGTAAGTGGCCACAACTTAAATTTGTCCCATTCCGATTTGAAACGATCATCGATATCCATATCCGAATATTTGATGTCGAATTTAGGAATTACAATCTGAGCATAGCTACCCGGTTTGAAGTTAAGCTTCTCTCCTTCCGGCAATTTAACAACAAACTCCTTGATAAATGAAGCAACGTTGTTATTAGATATAACCTCGCACTCCCATGATTTTACCCCGAATACCTCTTCTGGTACTTGAATAACCATATCTTCTTTCACTTTGGTCTGACAACCCAAGCGCCAGTGATCTTTTATTTGTTTACGAGAAAAGAATCCAACTTCGGTAGGTAAAATATTACCACCACCTTCTTCAACCTGACAACGGCATTGTCCACAGCTACCACTTCCGCCACAAGCAGAAGAAAGATAGATTCCCTGAGCCTGCAATGTGCCTAAAACAGTACCGCCAATAGGAGCTTCAAACTCTTTTTCGCCATTAACAACCACCTTGATATTTCCGGATGGGACTAATTTTGTTTTAGCGTATAACAATGCAATTACAAGGACCAATGTAATCAATAAGAAAACAATGGCACTGATAGCGATTGTTAATCCGCCCGACATTAATAAAGTCATCTTACTATTTCGTTTTATCGAGTTAATACTTAAATTTTAATCCCTGAGAAACTCATGAAGGCAATACCCATCAAACCTGTAATAATGAAGGTTATTCCTAATCCCTTTAGAGGTTTGGGTACGTCGGAGTATTGCAGTTTTTCGCGTATGGCTGCCATACCTACAATTGCCAACAGCCATCCAATACCTGAACCAAAACCATAAGCTGTCGCAATGCCTACATTTGGGAATGCTTTCTGTTGCATAAATAAAGATCCACCTAATATTGCACAGTTTACAGCAATAAGAGGTAGAAATATTCCTAATGAGGCATATAACGAAGGAGCATACTTCTCTACAACCATCTCAACAAGTTGTACAAAAGAAGCAATAACTGCGATAAATATAATTAATGAAAGAAAACTTAAATTAATTGAGCCAAAATCTGCCCCTAACCAAGATAGAGCTCCTTCTTTCAAAACATAATTTTCGAGCATGTAATTGATTGGTAAGGTACACACTAATACAAATGTTACTGCTATACCTAATCCTAAAGCGGTTTTTACATTCTTTGAAACAGCCAAATATGAACACATGCCTAAATAATAAGCAAAGATCATATTGTCAACAAAGATAGCCCGGAGGATTGTACTTAATAATTGTTCCATTCTATTCCTGTTTTTGAGTTAGAATTAATTTTCCTGAAGGTCCTTGTTTCTGGAACGATGAACCCAAATAATTACGGCAACGGTAATAAGAGCCATTGGAGGCAAAATCATCAATCCGTTGTTAACGTATCCAAAATCGTAAACGGCCTGTGGTATAACATGATAGCCGAAAAGAGTACCAGAACCAAGTAATTCGCGGAAGAAACCAACGATTACAAGAATTATACCATATCCCAAGCCATTACCAACTCCATCAAGAAAAGACTCCCATGGTCCGTTACCTAAAGCAAAAGCTTCGATACGTCCCATCAAAATACAGTTCGTAATAATAAGTCCCACAAAAACAGAAAGCTGTTTATTTACATCATACGCAAACGCTTTTAGAACCTCACTTACAATGGTAACCAATGCAGCGATAACTACAAGTTGAACTATTATTCGGATTCTGTTAGGGATTGTATTACGAAGCAAAGAGATTATTACATTTGCAAAAGCAACTACAGCAGTTACTGAAATAGCCATTACAAGCGAAGGTTCTAGCTTGGATGTTACTGCCAATGCTGAGCAAATACCAAGCATCTGAACCACAACAGGATTGTTCTTACTCAGCGGGCCGAGTAATATTTGCTTATTTTTATTAGTTAATATTCCCATTTCCTTACTGTTTTTGTGAGGTTAAAAACTTAATATACCCACCCATACTAGTTAGAATCATTTGATTTACACCCTGGCTTGTAATCGTTCCGCCAGAGATTCCATCAACGTAATCTTGTCCTTCTGCAGTTTTTCCGGGTTTTACAATCGCAATGGATTTAAATTCTCCAGCTTCATTAAATAACTTCTTATCGTAAAATTCTTTGCTAAAGAAAGATTGAGTTATTTCTGCTCCCAGACCCGGAGTTTCTCCCTGATGACTAAAGTCTGCGCCATACACTGTGCTTTTATCTTCATTAACAGACATATATCCCCAAAGTGGTCCCCAAAGACCGGCGCCACTCATTGCCATGATATATTTAGTTTCTCCATCAATAGATGCAACAAATACAGGTAAAGCTTCTTTTGAAGCAAAAGCTTTCACGTAATCGGTTGAAAAAGCGTCTCCTTCAACTTGTTTGCCATTTTCATCTACAAGATAAGACTCCTTGATAAGACTCTTAAACGTTGCTTCAGCATCTGCCGCAGTAGTTTGAACGCGTACAGAACGAAGAATCTGCATCATTTTATCTATATCTTCATTTTTCTTTTGGTAGCTTCTGAGCGATTGTGATGTAAGGGCTAACCCTAACGCAACAAGTATCACCATTACAGAAGCGTATACTATAGTATATAAATTACTATCTCTATTCATATTACTGTATTTTTATAGATTTACTTTGTTGCTCGCTTCAAACGACGCTTAATATTAGAATCAACTACGTAAAAGTCGATTAGAGGAGCAAATACATTTAATAAAAGAATTGCCAACATCATTCCCTCTGGATAACCGGGATTCAATACGCGAATAAAAATCGCCATGAAACCAATTAAGAAACCATAAATGTACTTGCCTGTTTCTGTTCTTGCTGAAGTAACAGGATCGGTAGCCATAAACACAGCTCCGAAAGCAAATCCTCCTAATAAAAGGTGGTCTAATGGAGATACATTCATTGCAGCGGTAGTTCCGATAAGGTTAAAGATAGCAGCCATAAATGCACCACCAACAAATACTGAAAGAATTGTTTTCCAACTTCCAATACCTGTCCAAATCAGTATTACTGCACCAAGAAGGATGGCTAAAACAGATGTTTCACCAATTGACCCGGGAATCAGGCCCAGAAACATATCGAATGAAGATAATGAATTTCCAAGAATACCTGTCATATGTGCATCAGACGTAGTTGCTGTTGCTACTTGTCCCAGTGGTGTGGCTCCAGAAAATCCGTCAATTATATTTCCTGCACCAAGGCCAAAAGTACTATCGGTACGTACAAATACTTTTTCTCCAGACATTGCAGCCGGATATGCAAAAAATAAAAATGCACGTGTAACAAGAGCTACATTAAAGATGTTATAACCTGTTCCTCCAAATACTTCCTTTGCAAAAACAACCGCAAATGCTGTAGCAACTGCAATCATCCAAAGAGGAGTGTCGATGGGCACAATCATCGGTATAAGCATACCTGAAACAAGGAATCCTTCCTGTATTTCGTGTCCTTTAACCTGGGCAATGGCAAATTCGATGCCAAGGCCAACTACATACGATACTATAATTTTAGGCAATACAGCCAGAAATCCAAAAATAAATGTCATGATAAATCCCGGATCTGCTCCAATCGCAAGATTGTGCTGGTATCCGATATTATACATACCAAAAAGCAAAGCAGGCATCAAAGCGAGAATAACCACTGTCATGGTACGCTTTGAATCCACACTATCGTGAATGTGCACTCCGGATTTTGAAGTATGGTTAGGAACGAATAAGAACGTTTCAAAACCTTCAAATACAGAATGGAACATCGCCAGCTTTCCGCCCTTCTCAAAGTTAGGCTTAATCGTGTTGAGATAATTCCTTAACGCTTTCAATGTATTCAATTTTTAATGTTGTTAAATCATTTCCTTGTGTAACATATCTAATCCTTCGCGAACAATTTTTTGAAGTTCTATCTTAGAAGTGTCTACAAACTCACAAAGAGCAAAATCTTCAGGTGCGACTTCATAAATACCCAGATTTTCCATCTTGTCGATATCGAAGGCAATAATTGCCTTGATCAGATACTCGGGTAAGATGTCCATCGGAAATACTTTATCGTACTCGTTAGACATAATCATAGCTCTCTTTCCACCTCTGATACGGGCATCAATGATATACTCTTTATTTTTTCCACCAAGTAACCAAGAAAAGTAAGTGCGGCTTGCACTAAATTTATCTAGTCCAGGTGTAGCCCATCCAAAGAATTCATCGTTGTCATCTCCTTCCGGAATTACAGTAATCTGATTGTCGTATGCTCCCAGATAGTCGGTTTTAGAAACTTTAGTTCCAACCAATACATTTCCGCTGATAATACGGATGTGATTGTTCGATAATATTTTATTACCAACAATACTTTCGATAGTACAACCCGCGATCGCTTTAACATATCCTCTTTCAGTTGTTTCAGAACCAGTTATGGCAACAAGTCTGGAGAAATCGGCAATTCCTTTGTTAAACAAACGGCCAATCAGAATGACATCCGTAGGTAAAACAGTCCAAACCACTTCTCCTTTATTTACTGGCTTAACATTGTTTATCTGCACCCCTACGTTTCCTGCCGGATGCGGGCCTTCAACTTCAATTACTTCTACGTTTTTTGCAACAACAGAAGAACCTTTTCGTACACCCAGGTATACTTTGCCCACAGTAAGTTTTGCCAGTGCATCTAATCCTGTCTGAAAATCAGTTTCCTGACCTTTCAGAATAAAATCAAAATTAGGAGCTAATGGAGCTGAGAAGAATGATGAAACAAAAATGTCGCGTGGCGAATCGGAGGGCGAAGCCACGATATCGTAAGGGCGTTGCTTAATAAAGGGCCAGATTCCTGCTTGCAGGATAGACTCCTTTATCGCTTCTGCATTTAAAGAAGCAACATTTTTTTTGCCAAACTCTTCATACTCAATCTGCGCATCCGCTGTTACCACGATGCTAAGCAGTTTGCGTTTTTCTCCTCTGTTAACGGCTGTAACTTCACCACTAACAGGCGAAACAAACTTGATTTCGGGGCGGTTCTTATCAATTATCAATACAGAACCGGCTTTGACTTTGTCTCCTACTTTAGCAACAACTTTCGGGAAAACACCGTTAAAATGGTCGGGAATAATAGCATAGCTATTTGATTTTCCGCCGGTTAACAATACTTCCGAAGCTTTACCTTTCAGATTAATGTCTAAACCCTTTTTAATCTTTATCACATTTGCCATGATACAAGTAAAATTGTTTATGTGTAATTTCCCGCAAAAGTAAATAAATTTTTTATGCTTTATAGCAGGAAAGTAGAAATAAATAGAGAAATAATTCCATAATTTTGCACCCAGTTAGAACGTGACTTTAGGGTTTCTTTAAAACATAATTTAAAATGAAACGATTCGAATTATTTGTACTGATTTTAAGCTTTTTATTTGTAACGGGCAATTGTCAGGAAACTTATTGCACGGAGGTTAAACATAAACAAATAAAAACGTTGCAGGTTAAAGTTCAAGGCGAAACTTTTTCCGCTCCTGTAATAGAGTTGAATAGCGGAAAGGTTATCGAAATTAATTTCGATGCTTTAAGTCACGGCTATGGAAGGTATGCGTACACTATTACCCATTGCAATGCGGACTGGACTCCTTCTGTCCTATCATCGCTGGAATATATGAGCGGCTTTCAGAATTTATCCATAGATGATTTTGCCAATTCGCTCAACACAACTACTTTCTACACCAATTACAGGTTGTTTTTGCCAAACAACGACATCAAATTCAAGGTTTCCGGTAATTATGTTGTAAAGGTTTATAATGAAGACCGGCCAAAGGATATTGTTTTTACTGCTTGCTTTTCTATTGTAGAGCCAAAAGTGAACGTTGCAGCGACTGTAAGTTCGAATACAGACATCGACGTTAATAAGGAGCATCAACAGATTGGTTTTGAAATTGTACATCCAAATTATGAAATCACAGCTCCTCAATCTGATTTGAAAGTACAGATCTATCAAAACAATAGATGTGACAATATGGTGAAAAATATACAACCATTAACCATAGCTAAAGATCGTATTATTTATCAGTTTAATAGGGATTTAATATTTGAAGCTGGTAACGAATATAGAAGAATTGAATTTTTAAGTAACAAATACAATGGTATGGGGGTACAGCGGATTCAGTTTCATCGCCCCTATTATCATATTGATCTCTATCCTGATAAAGTGCGTAGCGATAAACCTTACTTATACGATCAGGATCAAAACGGACAATACGTTATACGAAGTTCGCAGGTTGAAGATCCGGATACCGAGGCCGATTATTATATTGTACACTTCTCTCTGGCTTCAAAACCAATTGGAAATGGGAATATACATATTTCGGGAAATTTGTTTAATAATGTATTGAATGAAAATAGCCGTATGGAGTATAATGAAGATGACCGACAATACGAAAAATCGGTTTTATTAAAACAAGGAACCTATAATTATCAGTATCTTTTTGTTCCAGACGGACAGCAAAAAGGAGAAACAGCTCCTGTTGAAGGCAACTTTAGTCAGACGTCCAATGAATACCGAATTATGGTTTACCACAGACCTTTTGGCTCGAAGTTCGATAAATTGATTGCCGTAAAAAGGATTAACTTCCCGGAATAATCAGAAAAAAAGGAATGTAACTGGTATACACCAGAAACATTCCTTTTTTTATAGCTTAGATGCTAACGAATCAGATTCTTTCGTTGATAGGAACATACGGACGTTCTTCCAATACATTCTTGTAAGCCGGACGAATAATACGTTTCCCTTCAAAATTAAGCTCTTCGATACGGTGTGCCGTCCATCCTACAATACGAGACATTGCAAAGAGTGGCGTGTATATTTCCTGAGGCAGACCTATCATTTCGTATACGAACCCAGAATAAAAATCTACATTAGACGATACCCGTTTGCCGGATTTGTTTCCTTTAAAATTAGAGAATGTCTCAATAGCTCTGTCCTCCAGTAATTCCAAGAAAGCAAACTCCTCTTCGCGGCCTTTTTCTTTAGCAAGATCCCTTGCCAGCTCTTTAAGCAGTATAGCACGGGGGTCTGAAATTGTATAAACAGCATGGCCGATACCGTATATCAAACCCGATTTATCGTATACTTCCTTACGGAGCATACAGTTGAAATATTTATCTATTTCCTTAACGCTTTTCCAGTCACCGATATTCTCTTTCAGATGATTAAACATGTCTACAACCTGTAGATTGGCGCCACCGTGAAGCGGTCCCTTCAAAGACCCTATACCTGCAGCAATCGCCGAGTAGGTATCTGTGCCTGTAGAACTTGTTACGCGTACTGTAAATGTAGAGTTGTTACCTCCTCCGTGTTCTGCCTGTAAAACCAACAATAAATCTAATGTGCGTGCCTCTAGCTCTGTATAATCCTTTTTAAGCATAAACAAGAAGTTTTCTGCTATGGAAAGATTTTCTTTCGGGTGACGGATGTGCAATGATCTTCCTTGAGTACTATGTCTGAAGATATTATATGCATAAGCAATAATCGTGGGGAACTTTGAAATCAGCTGGATAGACTGACGCATCAGATTGTCTCTGGATGTATCGTCCGGGTTTGGATCGAATGTGTACATTTCCAATACACTCCGGGCAAGGATGTTCATAATGTTCTGTCCTTCAAGATCCAAAATATTCATCGTTGTTTTTTGCTCGAGAGGCATATTTTCATTGATTAATTCAAGAAAAGCATCTAGCTCTTCTTTATCCGGCAGATTGCCCGATAACAACAAATAGGCTACCTCTTCGAACCCGAAGCGTTTATCAGCTATCAATCCGTGAACAATATCTTCAACGTCAAGTCCGCGATAAAATAATTTACCAGGAATGGCTTTTAAGCCTCCTTCCGGCATACGTTCGTAACCAACTACATTTCCGATTTTCGTAAGTCCCACAAGAACACCCGATCCGTCTTCGTTTCTTAGTCCTCGTTTAACGTTGAATTGAGTAAATAACTCATTTTCAATCTTACATGACGACTTTATAGTTTCTGATAGCTTGTAGATAATATATTCCTTTTTCATGTCTCACATATTTATTAGTTGGTTGATACAATTACGAAATTCAGTTGTTGAAAGTGTTTTCCCTTTATCCATAAATCGGGCAAGATCGTGTGTTGCTTCGCCTTTTTCAAAAGCTGATTCCATAGCATCAACAATTAATTTGGCAGCTTCGTTCCAGCCGATGTACTCTAAAAGCATAACGGACGATAATAACAAAGAGGATGGATTAACCACGTTCTTACCAGCAATACCCGGAGCTGTTCCATGGGTGGCTTCAAAAATGGCATGTCCTGTCTGATAATTGATATTTGCTCCCGGAGCTATGCCGATTCCTCCAACCATAGCAGCAAGCTGATCGGATATATAATCTCCATTAAGATTCAGCGTAGCAATTACCGAATACTCCTCCGGAATAAGCAGCGTGTTCTGTAAAAAGGCATCAGCTATAACATCTTTAATGATTACCCTGCCCTCTTTTACGGCATTTTCTAACGCTTTGTTTGCGGCAGCTTCTCCCTCGTTCTTTTTAATAGTATCATATTGAGGCATTGTAAACGTTTGTGCTGCAAATTCATTTTCAGCAACAGCATATCCCCATAATTTAAATCCACCTTCTGTAAACTTCATAATATTGCCCTTGTGGACAAGCGTTACACTTGGTAATTTATTTGTGATTGCAAATTCGATTGCCGAACGTACCAATCGCTGTGTTCCTTCAACGGAAACCGGTTTAACACCAAAAGAAGATGTCTCAGGGAAACGGACTTTCTTTACGCCCATCTCCTCTGTAAGGAATTTAAGGAATTTTGCTGCTTCGGGAGTTCCTTGCTGCCATTCGATTCCGGCATAGATATCTTCCGTATTTTCACGGAAAATAAACATATCTACCTTCTGAGGTTCTTTAACCGGAGATACGACCCCTTTAAACCATCGAACCGGACGAAGACATACATACAGATCCAGTTCTTGTCTTAAAGCAACATTCAGCGAACGAATACCTCCTCCGATAGGAGTAGTAAGCGGACCTTTTATACCCACTAAATATTCTCTGAATGCCTCCATTGTATCCTCTGGAAGCCAATTCCCGGTAAGATTAAAGGCCTTCTCTCCTGCCAGAACTTCCTTCCAAAGGATTTCCCGCTTTCCATTATAGGCTTTTTTTATGGCACTATTTACAATAGACTGGCAAACCGGGGTTATTTCTGCACCAACACCATCTCCTTCTATAAAAGGGATCGTAACTTTATCCGGCACCAACAGCTTGTCGTTTTGTTTTGTAATCTTATTCATTATTCTTTTATTTTGTAACGTTTAGTGCTGAACCTGCTTTAAACCATTCTATTTGCATTTCATTATAAGTATGAACTACTTCAAAGGATTCTTGTGTACCATCTGCGTGATAAAGGATGGCTGTTAGATTCTTATTAGGAGCAAACGAGCGCAAGCCAACAATTGAAATATGATCGTTTTCTCTTATTTTATCGTAATCCGACTTATTGTTAAACGTTACTGCCAGCATACCTTGTTTCTTTAAATTGGTTTCATGGATACGGGCAAACGATTTTGCCAAAATTACTTTCACATTCAAGAAGCGAGGCTCCATTGCAGCGTGTTCTCTGGAAGATCCTTCTCCATAATTTTCTTCAGCAACAACAATGGATGATATTCCTTTGGCTTTGTATTGCTTGGCAACGGATGACACAGCTTCGTATCCACCGTTAAGCTGATTCAAGACTGCATTTGTCTTTCCGTTAAAAGCGTTGACAGCTCCCATTAACATATTATCGGAAATATTCTCTAAATGACCTCTGAAGCGTAACCAGGGACCAGCCATCGAAATATGGTCTGTTGTACATTTTCCTTCAGCTTTAATGAGTAGCGGCATTTCCAACAGATCGTTTCCGTCCCAGGAAGCAAAAGGTTTAAGAACCTGCAGACGGGCAGATTCAGGATTGATCTTAATTTCAGTTTTCTTTTCTCCCGGAGCTATATAACCATTGTCTTCTACTGCAAAGCCATTGGGCGGAAAGTCGGTACCCTTGGGTTCCTGAAGCATAATTTGTTCGCCTGCCTCATTTACGAGAGTATCTGTAAGCGGATTGAAACAGAGATCTCCTGCAATAGTTAAAGCCATTGTAAGTTCCGGGGAAGCTACAAACGCATGCGTATTCGGATTTCCATCAGCTCTTTTGGCAAAATTCCGGTTAAATGAAGTTACTATCGAGTTCTTCCGTGTGTTGTCGTCTGTATGTCTTTTCCATTGACCGATACATGGTCCACAGGCATTAGCCATTATTACAGCACCTATATTCTCGAATGAAGCTAAAAGCCCGTCTCTGTCGGCAGTATATCTGATCTGTTCCGATCCCGGGTTGATAATCAGCTGAGCTGCAACTTTTAATTTATCACTGTAAGCCTGACGGGCAATAGAGGCTGCTCTGCTTAAATCTTGATATGAAGAGTTTGTACACGAGCCGATCAGCCCCACTTCCATTTTGCGTGGATAACCATTTTCCTTTACTTTTGCGGCAAATTCAGAAATCGGAGTGGCTGCATCGGGAGTAAAAGGACCATTAATATGTGGTTCTAATGCAGAAAGATCAATTTCGATTACCCTGTCGTAATACTCTTCGGGATTTTCAATTACTTCCGGATCAGGTTTAAGATAAGATTCAATAGCATCTGCCATTAGGGCAATTTCTTCTCGGTTGGTAGCCTTTAAATAGGCTGACATCTGATTATCATAAGGGAAAAGGGATGTTGTTGCTCCAACCTCTGCTCCCATATTGCAAATTGTCGCTTTTCCAGTAGCAGAAATAGAAGCTGTACCTTCACCAAAATACTCTATAATAGCATTTGTTCCTCCTTTAACAGTAAGAATCCCTGCTAATTTAAGGATTACATCTTTAGGAGACGCCCATCCGTTTAGTCTTCCTGTAAGTTTTACGCCAATTAGTTTAGGCATCTTTAACTCCCATTCCATACCAGTCATAACGTCTACAGCGTCGGCTCCACCCACACCAATAGCAACCATACCAAGTCCTCCGGCATTAGGGGTATGGGAATCCGTTCCTACCATCATTCCTCCGGGAAAAGCATAATTTTCCAAAACAACCTGATGAATAATACCAGCACCCGGTTTCCAAAAACCTATTCCGAAATTTGCGGAAACACTGCTAAGAAAGTCGTAAACCTCTTTATTGCTTTCGTTTGCAGTATTCATATCCGTTTTTGCACCCAAGTCTGCTTGTATCAAATGATCGCAGTGAACTGTTGCAGGAACAGCAGATTTGTCTTTACCTGCGTTCATAAACTGCAGCAAGGCCATTTGAGCTGTGGCATCCTGCATTGCAACACGATCTGGTCGGAAATTTACGTAATCAATACCTCGTTTAAAACTCTTTAAATCCTCTTGATTGAAAAGATGCGCATATAAGATTTTTTCAGCAAGCGTCATAGATTTACCAACGCTTTGTTTAGAACGCTCTACCCTGCTCCCAAAAGAGGCGTAGAATTTTTTTAGCATTTCAATATCAAATATCATATCGGAACAATTTATATAATTTATTTTTTTCAACCGGGAATTGATTGTTAAGCATCATGTTATCTTTTCTACCTCTATAAAACTGCAAGAACTGCTATTTTGTTCTGAAAATGGACTATTTTATTAGAATTATTTATAACAATAATCGCTTTGGCAACTATTTGTAATCATTAGTACTTGATTATGAATGAAAAGCATTTTTTTGAGCGGAAATAAAATTATCTATAGTAATTATATGTACTGAAAATAATAGAATAAAAATGGCCATATGGTATATTAATATGTGATTTAAGTATAAGTCTCGTTGTTTTTATCCTTTTGATCAGGATCATTTATTTTAAAATACAATTTTTGTTTTACAAATGACATTAATTATAGCCTTTATTTTGTCGAAATATTATATATTAATTAATAAAAAATAATATTTTCAATAAAATTTGCTAGTTTGTGCTAAACTAGTAAGTAAAATAAGAATAAATTGTATATTTGCAGTTCAAATATGATTTAAATGATATTAAAACCAACTCTTTCACCTATAACTGAACTCCAAAATCAATTTGAATTATTGCAGAAGGAGTACAATTATGAAAAGGAAGCGTACAAAAAGCAAACAGAACAAGTTGGTATTTGGAAAAAAAAGCAACAGGGACTTTGTTGGTATCCTCTTATTACCGAAAAAAGTTATTTTAATTCATTAAATCAGTTTGTGGTTGAGGTTGTGAGAACCGATGATAAAGAGATAGAACATTCTTTTGAATATGGGAGACCGGTGTGTTTCTTTCGTGTAGGAGGTGAAGGTTCTATTCATTATTTTAATTGGTCGGTTCAAATAAGTTATGTACAGGATGATAAAATGGTGGTTATTTTACCAAATCCGGAAGCATTGATTGAACTTCAGCACGCAAATACATTTGGAGTGCAACTTTATTTTGATGAAACAAGTTATAAAGCTATGTTTGCAGCCATTACTTCGGTAATGAATGCTAAAAATAACAGGTTGGCACATTTGAGGGATGTTTTGCTTGGAAAAAATACTGCGATGGAGAGGCATTTGATGCCAATTCGTTTTCCATGGCTTAACTCAACTCAGGAAGAGGCTGTAAACAAGGTGCTTCGGGCAAAAGATGTTGCTGTTGTACATGGACCTCCGGGTACAGGAAAGACAACAACTCTGGAAGAGGCGATTTGTGAAACTTTGCAGCGCGAAAATCAGGTATTGGTTTGCGCACAAAGTAATACAGCGTTGGATTGGATTGCAGAAAAACTTGTAGACCGGGGTATTTCGGTTTTAAGGATTGGTAATCCAACCCGGGTAAATGATAAGATGCTTTCATTTACTTATGAGCGACGTTTTGAAGCTCATCCGGATTATCCAGAA
This sequence comes from Macellibacteroides fermentans, assembly GCF_013409575.1. NCBI lineage: Bacteria > Pseudomonadati > Bacteroidota > Bacteroidia > Bacteroidales > Porphyromonadaceae > Macellibacteroides > Macellibacteroides fermentans. The sequence goes on from NZ_JACCCY010000001.1 coordinate 179,033, forward strand.
TTATGGAGCATAAGAAAAGCAATTCGAGATATGCAACGCTCCATGAGGAGGAAAAATCAGGATGAACGTGAAACGATACGAAACAGGAAGTCTCGTTTGCGATTCAGGGCAACTGAGCTGGAATTAGCAATTGATGCCTCGCTGTTTGATCAGGCGCGCGTTGTAGCAAGCACACTCATCGGAGCATCGAACAGAGTGTTGGAAAGTCATCGATTTACATCGTTGTTTATCGATGAGGCTGCTCAAGCACTTGAAGCTGCATGCTGGGTTGCGATTAATAAGGCTGATCGTGTGGTTTTTGCCGGAGATCATTTTCAGCTTCCTCCAACGATTAAGTGTTTGGAAGCTGCGAAAGGAGGATTAAGTGAAACCTTGATGCAAAAAGTTGCAACAAGGAAGCCGTTAGCTGTGAGTTTGCTTAAAATCCAGTACAGAATGCACGATGACATTATGGGTTTCCCTTCTGCATGGTTTTACAATGATGAATTGATTGCTGCAGCAGAAGTTAAAAATCGTGGAATTCTGGCATATGATACGCCTTTAGTATGGATTAATACAGACGATAGTGATAGTTCTGAAGCTCAGCTTGAGGGCTCACTAAGTAAAATTAATAAGACTGAAGCAAATGTTTTGATTGAGACGTTACATGAATATATTGAAAAAATAGGAAAAGAACGGATTTTAGATGAAAAGATAGATTTCGGACTTATATCACCCTATAAAGCGCAGATTCAATACATTCGTTCTCTAATCAAGAAAGATGGATATTTTAAGCCATTCAAAAAATTGATCACTGTTCATACAGTGGATGGTTTTCAAGGTCAGGAACGAGATGTGATAGTAATAAGTCTGGTCAGATCTAATAATGAGGGTCAGATTGGTTTTTTACAGGATCTTCGTCGAATGAATGTGGCGATTACAAGGGCAAGGATGAAACTTATTATTTTAGGTAATGCTTCAACACTTACAAAACATTCTTTTTATAAAGAATTGTTTGATTATATTAAGAAGAAAGGAAAAATAATTTCAGTTTGTACAGAAGAAATATCCTAGGAAAATAGAGCTATTTCTATTTATAGATTATTTTTTTTAATAATTGATGGAACAATCTGTGCAATATGTATGTTATAGTTACAAAAGATACACTATAAATAATTTGGTTTAGAAAACAGTTAGAAGAATATGGAAAATTTAAAAGAATCTGCAGAATTAGCTGCTGGGAAATTGGATCCGAAAGCAGAAGTTGTTGTTATTTGCAAAATGTTGAAAGCACGTAGAAAAGATATGGGCTTGAATCAGAAGCAATTTGCTGAACTCCTAGGAGTTAAGCCGGAATATATTTCAAGAATTGAAGCCGGAAAAGTTGACCTTCAGCTTTCAACGCTTATCAGACTTTCAAGAGGTTTGAAATTGCAACTTGTAATTAGTCCCGTAGAAGGAGTATAAATTTATTTTATAATCCCATTAACCCCATAAAAGAGCTCGAAAGACTTCTTTTATGGGGTTTTTATTTAAAAATGAAATTGAATACAGGAATAGTGATTAACTTAAGTGAGTTTCAGAAATAAGTTTTATTTTTGTAATAAAAACAAATATACCCCATGAAGTATAAACTATTGGTCCTCGATATTGATGGAACGCTTACAAATACAAAAAAAGAAATAACAGACCGGACGAAATCGGCTCTTATTAAAGCTCAGGAATTAGGTATAAAATTGGTTCTTGCTTCGGGGAGACCCACATATGGTATCAGGCCTCTAGCCGAAGAATTAAGGCTTTCTGAATTTGGTGGATATATTCTCTCATTTAATGGAGGGTGCATTGTAGAGTGTGCAACTGACCAGATTACACATGAGAAAAGATTAAATAAAAATATACTCCCCCACTTTCAACAAATAGCAAAGAAAAAGAATTTTGCGCTGGTTTCTTTCGATGAATCATCAATTATTACTGAGACACCCGACAATGAATATGTTCAAAAAGAGGCATTTCTGAATAAAATGCCTGTTAGACAGGTAGATAATTTCTTGGAGGCTATGAATTTTTCTCCGTCAAAATGTCTTATGATGGGAGAACCGACCCGCCTGGCTTTGCTTGAAAAAGAAATGCACAACACCTATGGTGGACAAATTGGGGTATATAGATCTGAGCCTTATTTCCTTGAATTAGTTCCACTAAATACAGATAAGGCCAAATCGTTGGATATGCTCGTCAAGGACCTTAAGATTACAAAAAATGAGGTAATCGCGGTTGGTGATGGATTTAATGATCTTTCAATGATAGAATATGCCGGTCTTGGCGTAGCAATGGCAAACGCTCAGGAGCCGGTTAAAGCTTGTGCAGATTATGTTACTTTGTCGAATGATGAAGATGGAGTTGCACATTTAATAGAGAAATATATTTTCTCCGCATTCATCGGACTCAGCACATCGTTGGATAAGATTAATGATAATCTGAAGGATACGCTGATGCATTCATTAGGAATGAAATTTACCGTTGCAGAAGAGGATCATGTGGAAGCTATTATGCCTGTGGATATAAGAACACGTCAGCCATTTGGGATACTTCACGGAGGAGCTACGCTTGCATTAGCGGAAACTGTTGCCGGTTTTGGGTCCAACTTGTTATGTAATGAGGGCGAGTTTGTTGTGGGAATTCAGGTAAGTGGAAATCATATTTCTTCTGCAAGAGAAGGAGATACAGTTACTGCTATTGCCAAAGTTATTCACAAAGGACGGTCAACACACATTTGGAATGTAGATGTAGTTTCCTCAATGGGGAAATTAATCTCAAGTATCAGGGTGATGAACAGCATTTTAAAGAAGAGATGATTCCTAGTGAAGTAACTAACTTTAGTGGTATCGACTCCCTAATACATCAACAACGTAGTTTCGCATTATATCTCTTGCCGGGAAATAATGAACCTACCCTTGTTTTACAGGAAGGTGGTGATATGGGGCAATTAAAGTCGTATACAGAATTAAACGACAAAAAAGGATTTGTTCTGGCTCCATTCTGCTTGAATGAATCACATCCGATAGTATTGATTCGTGCTGATATTGTGTCTGTTGGTTGGAAATCAATAGCTGGAGTAACATCGTTTCAGTCATCTGCTTGCAGTGCAAATAAAGAAACAGTATTTACGCTGGATAAAGAAGATTTGTATTACGCTTATAATAAATCTTTTAATGTCTTTATTAAACCATTGCGAGAAGGCATATTTGAAAAGTTGGTATTGTCTAGAAAAGTTAATATAAAGAAAACGAGTGAATTCTCGCCGGCAAAAGCATTTTACAATGCTTGCAGACGCTATAAAAGAGCTTTTGTATACCTATGTCATTCTCCTCAAAGTGGAACCTGGTTAGGTAGTACACCTGAATTACTATTGTCTGGGCAATTTGGTCACTGGAATACTGTTGCACTTGCTGGAACACAGCCTTTGATCGGGAACAACCTACCCGACAGTTGGAATGATAAAAACAGAAAAGAACAGGCCCTGGTTGCTGATTATATTAAAAGTCAGTTGGCTTCGGCTAATATTGATGTACTTGAAGATGGTCCATTTACTGTCCAGGCAGGTGATTTAGCTCATTTAAAAACAGAATTCAGATTTGAAACGGCAGATAGAAGATGTTTAGGTAATTTGGTTGAACTTCTTCATCCTACGCCAGCTATTTGTGGATTACCCCGAAAGGAAGCTCTTCAATTCATCAAAGAAAATGAAGGATACGACAGAAGTTATTACTCCGGATTCATCGGAATGATTGATGCAGATGGGCGGAATGATATATACGTCAATCTACGATGCATGAATATAGGGGAAAATGATCTGACGCTTTTTGCTGGAGGCGGTCTCTTGGATTCGTCGGATGTTGATCAGGAATGGGAAGAGACGAATGATAAATTACAAACCATGTTGGCTATTTTAAAATAAACTTTTATGTACTCATCAAAGAAAAATGTATTGTTACTGGCATCCATGCTCGAAGCATATTCAATTCGTGAGGTAGTACTATGCCCTGGTTCCAGAAATGCTCCTTTGATTCAAACATTTTCACAGAATCCATTTTTTCGTTGTTATACTGTTGTGGACGAACGAAGTGCCGGATTTTTTGCATTGGGACTGGCTCAGGAAATTCAACAACCAGTTGCCTTGTGTTGTACATCGGGAACTGCATTGCTGAATCTTGGACCAGCTGTTGCAGAAGCTTATTATCAGCAAGTCCCTTTGCTGGTTATTTCGGCCGACAGACCCCAATCATGGATCGGGCAAATGGATGGGCAAACTCTTCCGCAACCCGGTGTTTTTAATTCACTTGTAAAGCAATCAATACAACTTTTAGAGCCCGAATCGGAAGAAGATGAGTGGTACTGTAAACGAATGATCCATGATGCTATATTTCAATTAATGAATCGTCTTCCCGGACCATCTCATATAAATATACCATTATCAGAACCTTTATTCGATTTTTCTGTAACAGAGTTACCAAAGAATAAGCCTATACTAAGGAATCCGGTTGATTATTCTCTGAATAACAGTACCTTATTGGAAGAATGGAACCTGTCTACAAAGAAAATGATTCTGATAGGTCAGTTGCCTCCATTTAATGGATTGGAAAAAGCGCTTGAAAGTATTGCTGAAAAGTTTGATTGTGTTATTCTGTCCGAACATACGGCTAATATTCGGTCTTCAAAAGTAATTTATAACTTTGATGCCATTATTTATCAATTATTAAACGAAGAAATTGCATGTTTTTCTCCCGATTTACTAATTACCTTAGGAGGTCATGTCGTTTCGAAAAGAATTAAGAAATTCTTGAGAAGCTGTAAACCGGCATCTCATTGGTATGTTTCTGAAGATACCAAAATTGTAGATCTATTTCAAAGCATAACAGCTCAATTGGAGATGGACCCTTTGTCATTTGTTGAAGAGATTAATAAAAAATGTAGTTCGAATACATTAAAACACACTTACCAATCTCGCTGGCTGAGTCAATCCAAACATGTGCTTCCTCCAACTACTACTGTTTATTCTGATTTGTGGGTGATGGGTAAACTATTAGAGGCACTACCTTGTAACGCAGCTCTTCAGCTGGGAAATAGCTCCGTTGTGAGGAATGCTCAATTGTATCCGTTGGATGCTTCTGTTTCGGTATACTGCAACAGAGGAACCAGCGGTATTGAAGGGTCTGTATCTACTGCGGTCGGTTTTGCATCTATACATAAAGGACTTACCTTTCTAATCGTTGGTGATCTTAGTTTTTTCTATGATGTAAATGCATTATGGAACAGACACATTAAGAGTAACCTTCGCATTTTATTGATAAACAATGGGGGTGGCGAAATATTTCATTTGTTGCCCGGGCTAAATCAAGCAGTCTCGCTGGATCAGTATGTTTCATGCAGACACTCTACCAGAGCCGAAAAATGGGCTCAGTCCATGGGCTTTGATTATTTATCGGCATACAAAGAAGAAGAATTTATAAATAATCTGGATTCGTTTTTTTCTGTTGAGGCTTCTAACCCTGTGTTATTTGAAGTAATAACAACAATGGAAGTCAATGCCGAAGTATTTAAATCATATTATCATAAACTAAAAACTATATAAATTATGTCAACTAACAGAACTTGGTCTACTATAAAGGAATACGAAGATATTCTATTCGATTTCTATAATGGAATTGGACGAATAACTATAAATCGCCCACGATATAGAAACGCTTTTACTCCTACAACAACAGGAGAAATGAGTGATGCCTTGCGTATTTGTCGCGAAATGGCAGAAATCAGTGTTGTAGTAATTACAGGTGCTGGAGATAAAGCATTCTGTTCCGGCGGCGACCAAAATGTTAAAGGTAAAGGTGGATATATTGGAAAAGACGGCGTACCCCGCCTAAGCGTGTTAGATGTTCAGAAGCAGATACGTTCGATTCCGAAACCTGTGATCGCTGCTGTTAATGGATATGCTATCGGAGGTGGTCATGTTCTACATGTTGTATGTGATTTGTCAATTGCTTCTGATAATGCAATCTTTGGTCAAACAGGTCCGAGAGTGGGAAGTTTTGATGCAGGATTCGGTTCATCATACCTGGCTCGGATTGTAGGACAGAAAAAAGCCCGCGAAATATGGTTTTTATGCAGACAGTACAATGCTCAGGAAGCTCTTGATATGGGATTGGTAAATAAGGTTGTTCCCTTTGATCAACTTGAAGATGAAGTGGTAGATTGGGCTGAAACAATGATGTTGCATAGTCCTTTGGCATTACGTATGATTAAGGCTGGTCTTAATGCTGAATTAGACGGACAAGCTGGTATACAAGAATTGGCCGGAGATGCCACTATGTTGTATTATCTAACAGAAGAAGCTCAAGAAGGTAAAAATGCTTTCCTGGAGAAAAGAAAGCCTGACTTTAAACAATTTCCAAAATTACCATGATACAAGTAAATATTATACCTTATACATTACTGTTTAAACAGCCTGCAGGGACTTCCCGTGGGGTTTATACCACGCGTAAGGTATGGTATGTTGTACTTACTTCCCAAGATAAGACAATTCAGGGTATTGGGGAGTGCGCTCCCCTACCCAACTTAAGCTGTGATGATTGCCTCGATTACGAATCAATCCTTAATGGCGCTTGTTCAAAATTAAGTGAAACCGGTGAAATTGATTATGATTCGCTCCGATCTTTTCCATCTATTCTTTTCGGTCTTGAAAGTGCGCTATTACATTACAAATGTGGCTCTTATTCTTTCTGGAATACCTCTTTTTCAAGAGGAGAGAAAGGGATTCCTATTAATGGATTGATCTGGATGGGTAATACCGAATCCATGCAAAAGCAAATTGCAGATAAACTTGAAGCCGGATTTAGATGCATAAAGCTTAAAATCGGAGCCTTAAACTTTGAAGAAGAGCTAAAAGTACTAAGGAGTATACGTTCTAATTATTCGAAAGAAGAGCTGATGTTGCGTGTAGATGCTAATGGAGCGTTTAGTCCGGGAGAGGCTATGGATAAATTAAATAGACTGGCTGAGCTGGAAATTCACTCTATTGAACAACCAATCAGAAACGGACAGTGGGATGAAATGGCAAAGTTAGCATCAATCTCTCCTGTTCCAATTGCATTGGATGAAGAGTTGATTGGAGTTAATTGCTTGACAGAAAAAAAGAAATTGCTTACCAACATAAAACCTCAGTATATTATATTAAAGCCATCTTTACATGGTGGATTGGTGGGAGCTGAAGAATGGATAAAAGAAGCTACCAATTTAAATATTGATTGGTGGATAACTTCAGCATTGGAATCAAACATAGGATTAAATGTTATTGCTCAGTGGACAGCTTCTCTAGGTGTTGAATCGCCTCAAGGGTTAGGTACTGGAGCGTTATATGAGAATAATTTACCTATGCCCTTGGAGACTAGAGGTGATCGTCTGTGGTTTAATCCATCAGGGAAAGTTCTTAATATTAATAAGCAGCTAAACCTTAGTTGTAAATAATAATATTACGAAATGAAGTATAATACAAACGTACATACACAGACTTTATTAGTAAACGGTATATCTTATTCCAAGACTAAGTTGCCAGAAGCTTCAACTCCCGAGATGACAGAGTTGCATGACTTTTTATTGAATTGGTTTAATGATGATCTTTTTATTACTGTTCAGACTTCTGGTTCTACTGGAACACCCAAAGAAATGAAAGTGAAAAAGGAGCAGATGATGAATAGTGCTTGTGCAACCTGCCGATACTTTAACCTTAATCCGAATGATCGCGTTTTGCTATGTGTGCCGTTGACCTATATAGCTGGTAAGATGATGGTTGTTAGGGCTCTAGTTGGAAAACTTGACTTACATGTTGTTTCAGTATCCGGCCATCCGCTTGCTAATATATCTTTACCCATCCGTTTTGCGGCAATGATTCCACTACAGGTTTATAATTCTCTTCAAGACTCTATAGAGCGTAACCGAATGGAAAATATTGATATTATTCTTTTAGGAGGAGGTAGAATAGATCCTGGTCTGGAAAAGGAATTAAATATATTCCGGAATTCTATATATGTTTCGTATGGAATGACTGAAACTCTTTCTCATATAGCGCTAAGAAAGATTAATGGGTTAGATGCTAGCCAACATTACATCCCTTTACCTTCTGTTAAAGTATCTCTCTCGTCGGATGAAACACTCATTATTGATGCTCCGCTTGTCTGCGAAAACAAATTGATTACAAATGATATCGCTGTGATTTATTCGGATGGGAGCTTTGATATCCTGGGTCGAAAAGATAATATTGTTAACACTGGTGGTATAAAAATACAAATTGAACTGCTGGAGGAAGAATTAAAACCAATTATCCCCCACCCTTTTGCTATATCTTCCGTTCCCCATCTTAAGTATGGAGAAGCATTGGTTTTACTGGTTGATGGAAAAATAGATGAAGAGGCTTTTCTATTCAAAATAAAGAAAAGCTTGCCTACGTATCAGATTCCAAAGCAGATCATTGAAGTTGATGAAATACCATATACATCTACTGGTAAAATAAATAGAGCTGAAACTAAAATTCTTGCTCAAAAACAAATTGATTATTCTAAATTAACGTGATTATTATGAAATATCATTACATTATTTTAGCCTTATTTCTCTCTACTTATGTATCATACGGGCAAGATTGGCTTGTTCAAAAAAAAATTGTAGAGAAACAGAAAGTTTATGCCTCTCATAATTGTGTAACACTTGCTGACAGCACTAATGTTACTGTACAACCAAACGGCTCTGGATCTTTTTCAATCTATAAAACGATTCTGATTCAAAACCGAGAAGGTGCATTAAAAAATCGTGTCATAATATATGATTATGACCCTCTTACTGCTTTTGCATCGTTCTCATATGCAACAATATACCGAGCGAACGGAGATATAATCAACCTGGATGTAACACAAGCAAAAGATTATGTTGCACCGGCAAGGGCAATATATTGGGGTGCTCGCCAGATTATGCTTGAAGTTGGCAGACTCTATCCCGGTGATGTGGTTGAATACAAGATTGAGAAAAAGGGGTTTACCTATGCTTTATTAACTTCTATGGATGAAAATGACGAACGTTTTATACCTCCGATGCGTGGTCATTTTTATGATATTGTCCCTTTTTGGAATGATGAACCTACTGTAAAGAAAGTATACAGGGTTTCAATGCCTGCGGAGAAGGATATGCAGTTTGAATTCTATCAAGGAGAGTGTTCAAGTTCCGTACGAATGGAAGGTGACAGAAAAATATATAGCTTCAAAAAAGAAAATATCATGCCTTTCCCGAAAGAAGCCAATATGGTAGATCTTTTCGATGTAGCACCCAAATTGATGATGTCAAGTACTCCAAAGTGGGAAGATAAATCTCTTTGGTTTAACAAAACCAACGAAGATTATGGCAGTTTCGAAGCTTTACCTGAAGCTCAGAAAAAAGTGGATGAAATTATAAAAGGTAAGAAAACTGAAATGGATAAAATCGCGGCATTAACCCATTGGGTGGCCGATAATATCCGCTATTCTGGAATTTCTATGGGAAAAGGTGAAGGCTATACACTTCATAACACAAAAATGAATTTTACAGATCGCTGTGGAGTCTGTAAGGATATCGCAGGCACACTGATATCATTCCTCCGAATGGCTGGCTTTGAAGCTTATCCGGCAATGACAATGGCGGGTAGCAGAGTTGAACAGATTCCTGCCGATCATTTTAATCATTGCGTAGCTGTTGTTAAACTATCAAATGGAACTTATATGCCCCTCGATCCAACCTGGGTGCCATTTCTACGTGAGCTTTGGAGTAGTGCAGAGCAACAACAAAATTATCTTCCAGGTGTACCTGAGGGTTCCGACTTGAAGATTACACCGGTTTCACCTCCTGAAAATCATTATATTAGAATTAACTCTCAAACGTCTTTGCTTACAAATGGGACATTGAAAGGGAAATTTACAGTTACAGCAGAAGGGCAAAGCGATGGAGTGGTAAGACGAATTTTCACCAGGGGATTTCAATCAGAATGGTACAATGCTCTTGAACGTGAATTATTAAATGTATCGCCTCAGGCTAAGTTGGTAAATGTGGATTATGGTAAAGATCCCAGAGATTACCAATCGGGACCGATCAAAATTACTTATACATTCGAGATTCCAAACTATGCATTGATGGGCGAAGATGTAATTGTCTTTAAACCTCTAACTATGAATAATCTATATAATAGTGTAAAAACATTTTTAAGAATAAATACTGAAATTTCTGAGCGTTCATATGCTTTTAAGGATGCATGCTCTCGTTTAGTAGAGTTGGATGAACAAATTATAATACCCAAAGGATATCGTTTAATTCCAATAAAGAATATGCAGTCAACTCAGACTAGTCCGGTAGCTGACTTTAACGGGAGTATTTCTTTTGAAAACAATCAGATTAAGATTCAGCAGAAGCTTGCACTAAAAAAACGTGTTTATGAGGCTGGCGATTGGGATAGCTTTCGTAAAGCAGTAAATGAACATAAGTCTTTTGGAGAATCTTTGATTATAAAAAAATTATAACCTTATAAAGAATAAGCAATGCATACTATAAATAATAAAGGAATACTACTTTCTATATTTCTAATCATAGCTCTATTTTGCCATGCTTCTGTACCCTCGGAAGCAAATTTTATTAGATTGGAAAAAACTTTTAAATTGAATTCTGATGGAAGTCAGGAATTCAGATGCAATAAAATACTGAAGATTCATAGTCATCCTGCTATGAACAGCACTTACGGTGAAACATTTATTGTTTACAACCCTGCATATCAAAAGCTCATCATCCATTCATCATATACAAAAATGGTAGATGGAACAATTGTAAAGACTCCGGATAATGCGTTTAATGAAGTCTTACCTCGTTATGCATCGGGTGCAAGCGCTTATAATAATTTAAAAGAAATGGTGGTTACTCATACCGGTCTTGAGTTAGGTGCGACCATCTATCTGGACTATTCCATAATTACAAATTCGGATAGAAATCAGCAATTGGATATAAAAGAAATTCTGCAAGAAAGTTCTCCTGTCGATGAGTGTAAGATAACCATTGTAGCTCCGAAAGATAAACATCTATCTTATCAAATAACAGGTTTATCATACTTAAAGACAATCCAAAAAAACCATATTGAAGGGGATCAAAAGATATTTTCCTGTCAATTATCGAACATCCCTGCGGCATCACAAGAGTTATACCAGCCAGAAAACAATCCGATGACACCTACGCTCTGGTTGTCAGGTTATCCTTCTTTCAAAGATGCTTTATCAAATATAAAAAAAGAACTTAGTAAGGTTAGAGCATTGGAATCTGAAACTTTTGCACAGTTTATTACAGAAAATCTAACGGATGACAAATCAAAGGCAATTGCAATTATTGATCATGTAATAAATGGAATCAGTTTAACCCCTGTTCCATTAGATAATATTGGAAACAATGTAAGAGAAGCTGATGAAGTTTTGAGGAGTACCTATGGAACTGAAGTTGAAAAAGCGAATCTTTTAGCTATAATGTTGAAGGCTGTTGACCTTCCTGCTGAAATTATTGCTGTTACTCCAAAATATGTTAATGTGGATAATTGTGGTCTGAAAGCAGTAAAGGAGTGGCTCGTAAAAACATCATTGAATGGAAAAGAAAGGTATATATCAGTAAAAACTATTTCAGCATCGCTTACACCCTTCCAGGGATCAATTTATCGAGCTTCTACACTTGATGGTAATATTTTGGATATCCCAGATCGTAAAGCAGTTCTAAATTGCACGTATGATATTAAAATTTCTACTTCCCAGGCAGATGTAAAAACAAAAATTGAAGCCGATTCTGAATTATTTCCAATTGATTTCCAAGCTTACGTTAAACAGTGGACCGGATCGAATAATGCTCAGGTTACTAATTATAATAATGGAATATTTACAATTGAATTTACTACCACAAATAGAATAAGCAATAAAGATGAATATTTCACTTATAAACTACCAGAGATTCCTTTCTCTTCGAGAGTATTGAACAGTAAACGAAATCAGCCATTAGAGATTCCTTATCTATCCGATGTGTTAAATGACTATCATATTTCATTATCAGATGGTATTGAATTACAATCTATACCAAGAATTAAGACAATAAATAATTCTGTTGGTACTTTTGATATAGAAACTAAAACACAGAATTCGTCTATAAGCATAAAGAAGAAATATGAAATCAAAAAACAATTGATTTACCCAAATGAATATCAGTTATTTAGAACACTGAATAATGAAAACGAGGTAAATCAAGGAAAAGAATTAATTTTTGAAATTAAATAATAAACGCAATTACTAAATTTAAACAAACACAAGAAACAGATGAAGAAATTTGAATTTTTTCTACTGTTGGGATTGTTGTGCCTATGCCCTAAACTTAGTGCACAACATATGCCAACGCGGGTATTTCCTACTCCTCAGGAAATTGAAGTCACAAATCAGCCATTTATTTCAGCAGATTTTAGGATAACTGGTCTTAAATCCGTAGATTCTGTTGCAATATCTTTTTTAAAAGAGATATTGCCATTTGGCTCCACTAAAAAAGCAATTCCTATAAAGATTAGCTTATTAAAGGATAAACAAGCCGTATTACAACGTTCGGGGGCATATCGATTGAAGATTACTGATAAAAGTATCTCCATAGAGATTAAAGATGACCGTTCTCTATTTTATGCAGTGCAAACCATCAAGCAGCTTGTTTCGAAGACAAATGATGGAAAGATAAAACTTTATCCCTGTATGATTACGGATTATCCAGATGTTGCATACCGTGGAACTGTTGAAGGTTTTTACGGAACCCCATGGTCTTTTGATGATCGGATTGAGCAATTACGATTTTATGGAAAAATAAAGATGAACACCTATATCTACGGGCCAAAAGATGATCCATATCACAGCTCGCCTTCATGGCGTGAACCCTATCCAGCAGCCGAAGCGAAACAAATAGAGGCTTTAGTTGCCGAAGCAAATCGTAATAAAGTAGATTTTGTATGGGCTATTCATCCAGGAAAAGATATTCAATGGAATAAAAATGATAGTATAGCTGTTTTGAATAAATTTGAAATGATGTATGGTTTGGGTATTCGCTCTTTTGCCGTGTTTTTCGATGACATTTCAGGAGAAGGTACACAACCTGAAAAACAGGCCGGATTACTTAATTATATCCATAATGAATTTATAAAAATAAAGAAAGATGTCAACCCGCTGATTATGTGTCCGACTGAGTACAATAAATCATGGTCTAATCCTAAGCCCAATACCTATCTTGATATTCTGGGAGAAAAGCTTGATCCTTCAATTCTAGTAATGTGGACGGGCGACAGGGTTGTGGGAGATATTACATTGGAAGGCTTAAACTGGGTTAATACACGAATTAAGCGAAATGCATTTGTTTGGTGGAACTTCCCTGTCAGTGATTATGTTAGAGACCATTTACTTATGGGCCCCTCCTATGGCCTTGATATCCATGCAAAAGATGCTATGAGTGGTTTTGTTAGTAATCCGATGGACAAACCTGAAGCTTCCAAAGTCGGTATTTTTGGTGCAGCAATGTATGCATGGAATTTAAGTGATTATGATTCAAATAAAGAGTGGATTGCTGCATGTAACTTAATAATGCCTGAAGCTCCAGAAGCTTTCAAAGTATTTTGTGATCACAACAGTGATCCGGGAATTAATGGACACAGATACCGTCGAGATGAATCAGTCGAAAGCAAACCTGTAGTGGAAAAATATTTAAAAGAACTATCGGAAGATAACTTTCCTCAAAAAGAATCTGAGGTACTGGCCTGTTTGTTTAAACAAATAGCAGAAACTCCGGCTACGATAAGGGCAAAATCAACGAACGAAAGTCTCATAAAAGAAATAGACCCTTGGTTAATACAATTTGAACACTTAGGTCTTGCGGGTTCCGTTTCTCTAAAGATGGCAAGTGCCTGGAAATCAAAAAACACAAATGATGCTGAAAAGTACTATTCCGAACTAACATCATTGCTTGAGAAAATGCAGATCATAGATAAACAATACAATCAGAATGAATGGCAACCTGGAGTCAAGACTGGCTCTTTAGTTTTAAAACCGTTCATTATAGAGTTATATCGGTTAGTTGGAGAAGATTTAAAGCTAAGTAAAAATAATAATTTGGCTACATCTATTATCTTCACAAATATAGACCAGCTGTCACTGGTACCGATAAAAACGATTGATAATGATGTTAATATAGTTCCATTACTCGAACCTATTAAAATCAAACCGGGAGAGTATATAGGAATTCTTATTGCCGCTGATAAGAAAATAGCAAAAGCTCAACTTAATTTACCCTCTCCAACACGGGATTGGCAATGTTTGGAGTGGTCGGAAAACGGGCAAACCTGGGAACAGATAAATGGAAAAACGGAATTAATGCTCGGTAATGAAGCCTTTTCTGTTAGTCCAAAAGCAAAGTATCTTCGTTTAAGAAACGATTCATCATCAGAACAGATATTTAACCTAAAAAACTTTAGGATTACAACAAAGTAACGTATTCCTAAAGTATTAATCTATAGAGGTCGGAATTATTAATAATGATTCTGACCTCTATGCTTAAATATAGATTAAACAAATCGTAAACATTATTAACGACCGCTTATTTAGAACATAAATAATTTCTCAATATTTAATTTATAATTATATTTGATGTGAATATAAATCCAGAATTTGCTTATTAAAAAAAACTGTTTTTTTATTTAAAATAATACAAAACTTTCAACTACACTACAACTGTTATATTATCAAACGCAAAGGTTGATGACGTGACTTCTTTAATGATATAGGTGAGCGTTTTTCTTGTCATAACGCATGTCTAGATACTTGCTTGAGAAGCAAATGATTTTTTTCGCCATATAGTTCGTTAACTAATTTACAGCAGGTCATGAAAAAGCTTATTCTATTTATCTTCTTACCTTTGTTGTTTTTAACATCGAAAGGTCATGCTCAGTATTCGCCTGTGCAGATTTTCCCAACTCCACAAGAAATCCTTATATCGACACAAACATTTATTCCTTCAGGTTACTTCTTAACAGGGATTAAATCGGTTGATGCTGATGCAATTGCTTTGCTTAAGGAATTCCTTCCAATCTCAACCCAAAAGAAAGGTACTCCGTTAAAAATTGTCATGCTTAATGATAAAAAAGAGGAACTAAAGCGTTCCGGAGCTTATCGGCTAACAATCCAACCCAAAAGTATACTAATTGAAATTGTAGATGGAAGGTCCTTATTTTATGCTGCACAAACAATCAAACAACTTGTTAAGCGTAATGATGGCGGACAAATATTGTTAAACCCATGTACAATAACAGACTATCCGGATATAAATTTCCGAGGTATTGTAGAAGGATTCTATGGGCAGCCATGGTCTTTTGATGACCGGATTGAGTTATTGCGATATTTTGGTAAATTAAAACTCAACACTTACATTTATGGACCCAAAGATGATCCTTATCATAGATATCCGTCTTGGAGAGAACCCTATCCTGCTGATGAAGCAAAGCAAATTGTTGCACTATTAACAGAAGCATCTAAGAACAAAGTTGATTTTGTTTGGGCTATGAATCCAGGAAGAGATATTAAGTGGAATGCAGCCGACAGTAATGCGGTTTTATCCAAATTTGAAAGTATGTATACTTTAGGTGTTCGTTGCTTTGCCTTATTTTTTGATGATATTGCCGGGGAAGGAACAAATTCCGAAAAACAAGCCGGATTATTAAACTACATTAATGCTCAGTTTGTACAGAAGAAAGGTGATGTAAAACCTCTTCTTTTATGTCCGACCGAATTTAATCGAACGGCATCTTCAACTGGTGTAAATGCTTACCTAGATGTATTAGGTAATTTATTAGATCCTTCTGTAATGGTAATGTGGACAGGAGATAAAGTTGTAGGAGATATAACAAAAGAAAATCTTCAATGGGTGAAAAGCCATATTAAACGGAATCCATTTATATGGTGGAATTTCCCGGTAAATGATTACGTAAGAGATCATCTACTAATGGGGCCGGCTTACGGTCTGGATAAGGATGTTGATAATGCAATGACTGGCTTTGTCTCAAATCCAATGGATAAATCGGAGGCTTCCAAGATTGGCATCTTTGGAGTTGCTATGTATTCGTGGAATATAAAAAAATACGATCCGGAAAAGTCGTGGGAAGAAGCTTGCAGGCAATGTATGCCAGAAGCTCCGATCGCATTTCTCACGTTTTGCGCACATAATAGCGATCCAGGTCCAAACGGACATAACTTCAGAAGAGACGAATCTGTTCAAATTAAGCCGGTTATTGATGTATTTTCCCAATCATTTAAACTTGGCAAATATTTGGAATTTGAGGCGAGCCAGTTAAATGCATTGTTTTCTCAAATGGCTGTTGCTCCCACAATGATTTATAGTCAGTCTCCAAATAAAAGGCTGATAAGACAGATTAATCCATGGCTTCGACAGTTTGAATTAGTTGGAAATGCAGGAAAAGAAACAATGGAGATGGCGAACGCATGGATAAATAAAGATGAAATGTCAACCTGGCAGAACTATTCGGCGGTTACAGCTTTATTCGACAGTATTCAGGAGGTTGATCGTAATTTTAATAAGAATGACTTTCAACCAGGAGTAAAAACCGCATCAAAGGTAATAATGCCATTTATACAACAAGTATATAAACAAGTAGGAAATGAACTTCTGGCACGACATGAAGACGAAATGCAATCTTCTTCCTCTCAAATATATTCAAATGTAGAGCAACTTAAAACCCAACCTGTTTCAGAGAGAGAAGATGAGATAGTTATCGTTCCTGTATTCCAACCTATCAAAATAAAACCAGGAGAGTATGTAGGTATTCAAACAATATCAAATAAAAAAATGAATTCGATATCGCTTAACCTTCCACTGTCATCCGATAATTGGAGATTATTTGAAAGTTCTGTAGATGGAAAAACATGGAATCAATTAAAAGTTACTAAAGATGAAGATGATATGGAGTCGGCTATTGTAAGTCCTGATATTCGATATGTAAGAATGATAAATAATTCACCCAAAGAACAGACATTCTTTTTGATGGATTTTACATTGCAGACAAATAAAGTTGAAAAGCTGAAGCCAGAGTTATTACCTTATGATAAGGACTTAAAAACGTTTCAATTGTTAAGTAGTCCGAATTTATTGGAAATAGATTGTAAAGGAGCAAACGAAGTACTTTTGTTTTTGTCGGGTGTAATCGGATATGTCAGAGTTGAAGCAATGCCTTTAAATGGAGATAAATACATAATATACCAAGGCGGTGCCGATTTTATAAAGCTTCCCCGTATTTTATATCCGGATGCTACCAGGCTCTATGTTTCAGGGTTAAGTTCTCAACCTATTCGTATACATGAAATTGTAAAAAAATAGCGACATTAATTATCTTCCTATAAAGCTGTTTATCAAGAATAAACAGCTTTTTGCTTTTTTGTATGGACTTATTAATCGATGTTTACTGCTAATATTACAAATAGTCTATATCTTTGCCATATAAAATTGTAGACATGGCAAAAACTGATGAACTTATATTGCTTACTATTAACGGTACGGATCGTCCAGGAGTAACTGCAGGCCTTACTGAGATATTGGCAAGACACAATGCTCTGATTTTGGATATCGGTCAGGCTGATATACACAACAACTTATCATTAGGTATTTTATTTCAAACTAACGAAGGAAATTCGGGAGATATTTTAAAAGAATTACTTTTTAAAAGTTATGAATTAGATGTAAATATACGATTTACTCCCATTACCGAAGAACAATATGAAAAATGGGTAAGGTTACAAGGTAAAAACCGTTACATTATTACAATTGTTGCACGGAAGCTTTCGGCCCGTCAAATTGCTGCAGTAACAAGAATTGTTGCTGATCAGGGAATGAATATTGACGATATAAAGAGACTTACCGGACGAATTCCTTTAGATGAGAATGCTCGTACACCTAAAGCAAGTGTTGAATTTTCAGTTAGAGGAAATCCAAAAGATCGTGAACAGATGCAACGCTATTTTATGCAACTATCTTCTGATTTGGAGGTTGATATCTCTTTTCAGGAAGAAAGTATGTTTCGCAGGATGCGTCGTTTAATTTGCTTCGATATGGACTCAACATTGATTGAGACCGAAGTAATAGATGAATTGGCAGAAAGAGCAGGTGTTGGCGAGCAGGTTAGAGCTATTACTGAAGCTGCAATGAGAGGAGAAATAGACTTCTCAGAAAGTTTCCGTCAGCGTTGTTCCCTTCTTAAAGGTCTGGATGTTTCTGTGATGCAGGAAATTGCAGAGAATCTACCAATCACTGAAGGAGTTGACAGATTGATGCGAATCTTGAAAAAAGTAGGATTTAAGATTGCAATTCTTTCCGGAGGATTCTCTTATTTTGGTAATTATTTAAAACAAAAATATAATATTGACTATGTTTATGCGAATGATCTGGAAGTAATAGATGGAAAACTTACAGGTCGCCATGTTGGAGATATAGTTGATGGTAAGAGAAAAGCCGAATTACTCAGGCTGATTGCTCAGGTAGAAAATGTAGATCTACGTCAGACTGTAGCTGTAGGTGATGGAGCAAATGACCTGCCTATGATAAGTATTGCAGGACTAGGTATTGCTTTTCATGCCAAACCTAAAGTAAAAGCCAATGCAAAGCAATCGATTTCCACAATCGGACTTGACGGGATTCTCTATTTCCTGGGATATAAAGATTCTTATTTAGATGAACAAATGTAATTTATATATATAACCATGGTAAGACATATTGTGATGTTCAAATTAAAGGAGTTCACCTCTCCTGCCGAGAAATTGGAAAAAATGCAGGCTATTAAGTCTGGATTGGAATCATTGATTGATGTAATAGACGTACTTCGTCTTATTCGGGTAGATTTTAACTGCAATCCAGACGAAGCCTGGGATTTGATTCTCACAACAGAGCTGGATTCATTGGAAGACGTTAAAACCTATGCAATTCATCCAGCTCACGTAGCTGTAGCCAAGGAACTAATTGGCCCATATAAAGCCGACAGAGCCTGTGTAGACTATGAATACTAAAACGAATATTAAAGATTTCGATATTGAAGAGCGGGTAAAACTTGCTGTTCAGAATTTTGGGTCAGGCTTTAACTGTGCACAATCAGTATTTCTTGCCTATTCAGATGTATTTGATCTGGACTTGGAAATGGCTAAAAATATGACTGTATCTTTTGGCGGCGGTGTTGGCAGAATGAGAGAAATTTGCGGATCAATAAGTGCGATGGCAATGCTTGCCGGATTTAAGTACCCGGTAATTGATCCATTGGACCAGGACGCACGTACCAGAAACTATGCGATGGTACAAAAAATGACCGAAATTTTTAGGAGCAGAAATAATGCAATTATTTGCAGAGACTTAATGCCTGATCATAACCCTGCGACAGATCCTGCACCTTCATTAAGGACAAAAAAATATTACCAAACCCGTCCATGCACGATGTATGTAGCAGATGCAGCAAGAATAGCAGGTCAGATGCTTAATGGAGATTTAGAAGATTAACAATTTATTTCTGAATTTTAGTCTATAAAAAAAGACCTTGAATATTTATTCAAGGTCTTTTTTCAATTAAATCAAATGAATCAATTACCATTCATTTTAGCTTCAATTTCTTTTAATTTATCACCCATATCAAGGTTGTAATATATTCCTCTTAATGCGATCATATATTCTGATTCTTCAGGTTTCATCTGATGCGCTTTTTCAAAATATGGAAGAGCTTTCTTGAAGAAATCCTTTGCAACAGCAAGTTCTTGTTGATATTTCTTAGTATCATTAATCATGTTTGCTTCACCTTGTTTATTTACACCTTGGTTATAGAAAACACGACCTAAGTTAGAAAGAGCATCTGTATAGTTTGGATCAATTTCCAACGCTTTTTTGAATGATTCTTCAGCCTTTGTATAGTCTTTCAATCCAGTTTCATATACACGGCCCATTACATCGTAAAGCTGTGCATTATTAGGAGTCTTAGCAATAGCTGTATTCAAATACTCGATTGCCTTTTCGTTTCTGTTTGAATAGATATAGTTGTTGATAAGGCTCAACAAGTAATATTGTTCTTCAGGAAACAGGTTAAGACCTTCCTCTAGTGTTTTTTCAAGATTCACTGTATCTTTAGCCTGTTCGTACTCGTAGCAAAGGTACTGATAAACATCATTTCTTCTGTAATCAAAAGCTTTTGCTCTTTCCAATGATTCAACAGCTAATTTTTTGTCTTCCATCTGTGTTGCAGCAACTGCAGCATAGAATTGAACTGTCATAAAGTTTGAATCTCTGGCAGCAACAGGTTCGCCTTTAAACATATCCAAATCTGATATTTTCAGATATTGATCAAAGAATGAATACGCTTTCTTATAATCCTTCTGATCGAAATAGTAAGCACCACCATTGATATAATAAATGTGGTTAGCACCTAATATACCTTTGATGTCCTTTACAAACTTAGGTTTAACTTTACCCTTTTCATTAGGCTGATTATCCAACGTATAAGCCTTTTCAAAATAAGGAAGGATATTCAACAAAGCTTCATACATTACCGGTTCGTTTGGTTTTTGTCCCAATATCTGCTTTGTTCTCTCAGCATCGAACTGTTGATTCTCTACAAACCCAGCCACAAACCAAGTCTTGGCATCGTCTTTAGATTCAGCATTTGTCAATGCTCCCTTTACAAGGTTGCGTGCCTCTGTGAAATCAGGGTTGGTTCCCTTCGCGATACTCTGAGCCGTATTCACGTCTTTTTTTTGTGCGAAGGAAGCCGATGCTGCCACACATAGAGCTACTGTTAATAATACTCTTTTCATTGCGATTTTAATTTGAAATTTATATTCCTTTTAGGTTTTAAATATATTAGAATTATTGCTCTTCAAATTGCTCGGGAGTATCTGTATCCTCAAAACTTTCATTTTCAAAAAGTTCTCCCTGGTTTAACAATTCGCTGGCATTTTCATTTTCTGTAGTGTCTGCTTCATCTGTGTCGTCTATTTCGTCCGGATCAGACATAACTTTACAAACAGAAGCAATTTCATCATTTCGTTTCTCAAGATTTATCAGACGAACACCTTGAGTTGCACGGCCTATAACATTTAAATCAGATACTTTCATCCGAATAGTGATACCCGATTTATTTATAATCATCAGGTCGTTATCATCCGTTACATTCTTGATGTCAACCAATTTACCCGTTTTATCAGTAATATTGATTGTTTTAACACCCTTACCACCTCGGTTGGTTATACGATAATCGTCAATATTAGAACGTTTACCATATCCTTGTTCAGAAACAACAAGGATGGTTTCGTTCTCGTTGTCTTTCATACAAACCATTCCAACAACTTCATCCGTATGATCGTTCTCATCAAGAGTCATACCTCTAACACCTGCAGCTGTACGTCCCATTACTCTCACTGCACTTTCGTGGAATCGAATGGCTCTACCGTTGCGGTTAGCAATAACAACTTCATTGTTACCATTTGTCATCCTTACCTGGATCAGTCCGTCGTCTTCATGTAAGGTAATTGCATTTACCCCATTTTGACGAGGACGGGAATAAGCTTCCAGCAATGTTTTCTTGATAACACCTTTCTTTGTACAGAACAACAGATAATGAGAATTGATAAAGTCGATGTCTGAAGTCAGACGTTTCACTCTAACGAAGGCATTTACCTTATCACCCGCTTCGATGTTCAATAAATTCTGAATGGCACGACCTTTCGAATTCTTTGTTCCTTCCGGTATATCGTATACCTTTAACCAATAACACTTACCTTTTGCAGTAAAGAACATCATGGTTGCGTGCATTGAAGCCGGATAAATATACTCCACAAAGTCGGCATCCCTGGTTTCAGAGCCCTTAGCTCCTACTCCGCCTCTGTTTTGAGCACGGAATTCGCTCAATGGGGTACGTTTGATATATCCCATATGAGAGATGGTAATAATCATCTCATCGTCCGAATAGAAGTCTTCCGGATTAAGTTCTTCAGATGCATATACGATTTCTGTTTTACGAGCATCACCGTATTTATCTTTAATTTCCTGTAATTCATCCTTTACCACTTGCATACAAACATCCTCGTTGGAAAGAATTTCATTTAAGTAAGCAATTAACTTCTCAATTTCTTCAAATTCCGCACGAAGCTTATCTTGTTCAAGTCCTGTAAGCTGACGCAGACGCATGTCAACAATAGCTCTGGATTGTATTTCGCTCAATGCAAAACGAGACATCAAACGTTCAATCGCTTCATTCGGACTCTTTGAAGTCTTTATGATGGCAATTACTTCATCAATATTATCGGATGCAATGATTAATCCTTCAAGAATATGAGCTCTCTCTTCTGCTTTTTTTAGTTCATATTTTGTTCTGCGAATCACCACTTCGTGACGATGCTCAACAAAATAACCTATCATCTGCTTCAGATTCAGTGTTTCCGGTCTTCCTTTTACAAGGGCGATATTATTCACACTGAATGAAGATTGCAATGCAGTAAGCTTATAAAGCTTATTTAATACTACACTTGCATTGGCATCACGCTTAACATCCACAACGATACGCATACCCGAACGGTCTGATTCGTCGTTTACGTTGGAAATACCCTCAAGACGCTTTTCGCCAACAAGATCGGCAATATGTTTGATCAGCTCTGCCTTGTTAACCAGATAAGGGATTTCAGTGATGACAATTTTATCATGGTTGTGCTCGTGTTCAATTTCAGCCTTACCCCTCATTACTACACGGCCTTTCCCTGTTTCGAAGGCGTCTTTCACTCCGGCATATCCATATATATAGGCACCTGTAGGAAAATCAGGAGCTTTAATATACTGCATGAGGCCTTCGATTTCAATTTCACCTTTTGCATCAATGTAAGCGATCGTACCATCAATAACCTCACTCATGTTATGAGGAGGCATGTTGGTTGCCATACCTACAGCAATACCGGATCCACCATTTACAAGTAAATTAGGAATACGCGTAGGCAATACAGTAGGCTCTTTCAGGGTATCGTCAAAGTTCAGCTGAAAATCTACGGTATCTTTGTCAATATCACGCAGCATTTCTTCGGCCATTTTGCTTAAACGGGCTTCCGTATAACGCATAGCAGCCGGACTGTCGCCGTCTATCGAACCAAAGTTACCCTGACCATCCACCAAAGGATACCTCAAAGACCATGACTGAGCCATACGAACCATGGCAAAATACACAGATGAATCACCATGAGGGTGATACTTACCTAAAACTTCCCCAACAATTCTTGCAGATTTTTTATAAGGTTTATCGGAGGTATTACCCAATTCATTCATCCCAAACAGTACACGGCGGTGAACTGGTTTAAAACCATCCCTAACATCCGGAAGAGCACGTGAAACGATAACAGACATTGAATAGTCAATGTAAGCCGATTTCATCTCGTCTTCTATGTTAATCTTAATAATTCTGTCTTGATCAACCATTTAGATTTATATTAATTACACGCTTTATCAGAACTCTGAAAAATTGCACTAAGGTAAGGGTTTTCCGCATACTACGAAAGCTTTTAATGTGAAAAATTACTATTTGAGTCTTTTCAACAATTATTGGGGATTAATGGCATAGATTTTGATTGAATGTTCAAATAGATTGTTATTTTTGCAAAACGCATTACATTAAAATATATGAAGAATAATTATACAAAAAGACTGTTTGATGTACTACAGTACAGCCGCGAGGAGGCTGTCAGGCTGCAGAGCAGTTACATCGGTCCGGAGCATTTGATGCTTGGCATACTACGTGATGGCAATGGTATTGCGTATGACACTCTGGCCGAATTAGACGTCAACTTGTCGCTTCTAAAGAAGAAGATAGAACAAAACCTTAAAAACTCCTTCGATGACAGCTTTGATCACAGCGAAATCGCAGTGACAAAAGAAACAGAACGGGTATTACGAATGAGTATGCTGGAGGCAAAGCTCTTTAAAAAGACCGAAACCGGAACAGAACATCTGTTGCTGGCAATACTCAAAGATGCAAACAATACGGCAGCATCTGTCCTTTTGGAGGAAAATGTCGATTACCGCACTGTGTACAATATGCTGGTTAACGGAACCGGGATGAAGAGACTGGAAGAAGAATCGGATGAAATCAGGGATGGATATACTGATGATGACGACGACGAAGACGATGATAATTTTGGAGGAAAGAAAGAATCCGGCCGATCTTCCGGAGGTGCTCAGGGATCTGCTCAACCTAAATCACCAAACGATACACCTGTTTTAGATAACTTTGGTTCAGACATGACCAGGGCTGCCATGGAAAACAGATTGGATCCCATCGTTGGCCGAGAAAAAGAAATCGAGCGTCTGGCTCAGATTCTGAGCAGAAGAAAAAAGAACAACCCTGTTCTGATAGGTGAACCAGGTGTTGGTAAATCAGCTATTGTAGAAGGATTGGCTTTGCGCATTGTTCAAAGAAAAGTATCTCGTATTTTGTTCGACAAACGGGTAATTAGCCTCGATATGGCATCTGTAGTTGCCGGAACAAAATATCGTGGACAGTTTGAAGAGCGTATCAAGGCTATATTAAATGAATTGTCTAAAAATCCCAATATCATTCTTTTTATAGACGAAATTCATACCTTGGTTGGTGCCGGAGCAGCATCCGGATCCATGGATGCCGCCAATATGCTGAAGCCGGCATTGGCAAGAGGCGAAATTCAATGTATCGGAGCAACAACCCTGGATGAATACAGAAAGAATATTGAGAAGGACGGTGCGTTGGAAAGACGTTTCCAGAAGATTATTGTAGATCCTACAACAGCAGACGAAACTCTTCAGATACTTCAAAACATAAAAGACAGGTATGAAGAGCATCACAACGTAATTTATACACCCGAGGCTCTCAAAGCTTGTGTAACACTCACAGACAGATACATAAGTGACCGAAACTTCCCCGACAAGGCAATTGATGCCCTGGACGAAGCTGGTTCGCGTGTTCACATCTCCAACATAGTGGTGCCCAAAAGTATCGAAGATCTTGAAAAGAAGATTGAGGAGACTAAGGCAGAAAAGGTTGCTGCAGTAAAGTCTCAGAATTTCGAATTGGCTGCCAGCTTTAGGGACAAAGAGCGTCAGTACCTGCTTCAGCTGGAGGCTGCTAAAACACGCTGGGAAGAAGAGCTTCACGAAAGCCGTGAAACGGTGGATGAAGATAAGGTAGCCGAGGTGATTGCCATGATGTCTGGTGTACCGGTTCAACGGATTGCTAAAGCTGAAAATCTGAAGCTGATCGAAATGGCCGAGATACTGAAAAGCAAAGTTGTAGGTCAGGATGATGCTGTACAGAAGGTGGTTAAAGCAATTCAACGCAACAGAGTTGGGCTGAAAGATCCTAACAAGCCGATCGGTACATTTATGTTCCTGGGTCCAACCGGTGTAGGTAAAACATACCTTGCAAAGAAGCTTGCCGAATACCTGTTTGACTCGTCAGACGCCCTAATCCGCATCGACATGAGCGAATACCTGGAGAAATTTGCGGTTTCACGACTGATAGGAGCTCCTCCGGGATATGTAGGATACGAAGAAGGTGGTCAGCTTACTGAAAAAGTTCGCAGAAAACCTTACTCGGTAGTGTTGCTGGATGAAATTGAAAAAGCACATCCGGATGTATTCAATCTATTACTTCAGGTTTTAGACGAAGGAAGGCTGACTGACAGTTTAGGCAGACAAATTGATTTTAAGAATACAATCCTGATTCTGACTTCAAACATTGGAACAAGACAACTTAAAGAGTTTGGCCATGGTGTAGGTTTCAACACTCAGCAACTTGCTGGTACTTCAGAAAAGGACTTTTCAAGAAGTGTAATTCAAAAAGCTCTGAACAAAGCTTTTGCTCCGGAATTTTTAAATCGTATCGACGATGTTGTAATGTTTGATCCGCTGGATAAAGATTCTATCCATAAAATTATCGACATTGAACTCGAAGGGTTATACAAACGGGTTAATAACATTGGTTATCAGCTGGTTCTTACAGACGAAGCAAAAGATTTTATTGCCTCAAAGGGATACGACGTACAATTTGGAGCACGTCCCCTTAAACGTTCAATCCAGAAGTACCTGGAAGATGAAATGGCCGAAATGATTATTCGAGCTACCGTTAGCGAAGGCGACACTATATTAGTGGACTTCGATAAAGAAGAGCAGAAAATCACAACACAAATTAAGAAAGAAAAAGAATAAGGAATAATTAGATAACATTCCTCTCCTACTTTAAAAGCCGGGCAAGTTTGTCCGGCTTTTTTATGTCGTAAATTTGAAAAATTGGCACAAACAGTGGTCAATATGGCATATACAGGTTTTGGCATTTTTTTTGCATTTCAGAAAACAGCGGAATCAGTATTCTGCAACTAATTTGAACTTAATAAAATACATAACATTAATAAATTATTAATTATGGCAAAAGTTGGTCACATAGGTGTTACTACGGATAACATCTTTCCGGTAATTAAGAAATTTCTTTACAGCGATCATGAAATCTTTTTACGCGAACTTGTTTCAAATGCGGTAGATGCTACTCAAAAACTTAAAACACTCTCTTCTGTAGGTGAATTTAAAGGAGAATTGGGAGATGTAACAGTTCGTGTTGCGTTTGATGATAATACAATCACCATCTCCGACCGCGGTATAGGTATGACTGCCGAAGAGATCGAAAAATATATAAATCAGATTGCTTTTTCCAGTGCGGAGGAGTTTCTTGAAAAATATAAAGACGATAAAGCTGCCATTATCGGTCACTTCGGATTAGGATTTTATTCGTCCTTTATGGTTTCCAAAAAGGTTGAAATCGTTACTAAATCCTACAAAGAAGGTGCTGTACCAATGAAATGGAGTTGCGACGGTTCGCCGGAATATACATTGGAAGAGACTGAGAAAGCCGACAGAGGTACAGACATCATTCTCTATATAGATGATGAAAACAGAGATTTCCTGAATAAAGATAAGATTAATGGATTACTTACTAAATATTGTAAGTTCCTACCTGTGCCAATTGCATTTGGAAAGAAACAGGAATGGAAAGACGGAAAGTATGTAGACACGGCAGAAGATAACGTTATTAATGACGTATTACCTGCGTGGGTTCGTAAGCCGGCCGACCTTAAAGACGAAGATTACAAGAAATTCTACAGAGATCTTTATCCTATGTCGGACGAACCTCTGTTCTGGATCCACCTCAATGTAGATTATCCGTTTAATCTGACCGGTATCCTTTATTTCCCGAAAATAAAGAATAATATGGAGTTGCACCGTAACAAGATTCAATTGTACTGCAATCAGGTATTTGTAACCGACTCGGTAGAAGGCATTGTTCCTGAATTCCTTACATTGCTGCATGGTGTGATTGATTCGCCGGATATTCCATTAAACGTTTCACGTTCTTATCTGCAGAGCGATTCCAATGTTAAGAAGATATCTAACCACATCACGAAGAAAGTGGCCGATCGTCTGGAAGAGATTTTTAAATCAGACAGAGCACAGTTTGAAGAAAAATGGGATAACCTTAAACTGTTTATCCAGTATGGTATGCTGAGCGACGAAAAATTCTATGATCGTGGTGCAAAGTTTGCTCTATTGAAAGATGTTGACGGTAAGAGTTTTACTTTCGAGGAATACAAAACCCTGATTAAAGAAAATCAGACCGACAAAGAAGGCAACACTATTTATCTGTATACAAACAATAAAGACGACCAATACAGCTACATCCAGGCGGCGAAAGACAAAGGATATAATGTATTGCATATGGATGGTCAATTGGATGTGCATGTGATTAGTCAGCTTGAACAGAAATTCGAAAAGAGTCGTTTTGTTCGTGTAGACAGTGATACGGTAGATAACCTGATACGCAAAGACGATGCAGGCAAGGTTCATCTGTCGGCCGAACAACAAAATGCCCTTCAGGAAATCTTCAGAAGTCAGCTTCCCAAGATGGAAAAGGCGGAATTCATCGTTACGTTCGAAGCATTGGGCGAAAACGTTAATCCGGTAATGATTACTCAAAGCGAATACATGCGTCGTATGCGTGAAATGGCTGCTATGCAACCGGGTATGTCGTTTTACGGAGAGCTGCCAGATAGCTACAATCTGGTATTAAATACAGACCATTCCTTAATTAAGGAGGTAGTAAAGGAAGAAGAAGAAGCTTGTGCGGAAAAACTCAATCCGATTATGGCCGACAAAAAAGGATGGGAAGCCCGCGAAGCCGATTTGCAAGCCAAACAAAAAGATAAGAAGGATGAAGAAATTGCAGCTTCAGAAAAAGAGGATCTGGAAAATACCCGTAAAAAGATAGAAGAATTAACCAGCAATTACAACTCAATCCTGGCAACCTATGCTGCAGAAAACAAGAAGGTAAGTCAGCTTATCGACCTTGCTCTGCTTTCAAATGGTATGTTGAAGGGTGAAGCACTCAGCCGATTTATCAAACGGAGTGTAGAATTGATTTAATAAATTGACATCTGCATAATCGAGTAGGAGGAAAACAAAAGTAGTTTTCTTCCTACTTTTGTTTTCCGACCTCTCCCACCACCGTACATGCCGTTCGGCATACGGCGGTTCTTTAATTACGATGCAGACGGCGATATAATCTCATTATTTGTGGATAACCTGCTCGGTCTAGACTCTCATCTGTAATTGCCCGATGCAGCACCCAGCTGTTGGCTATGTGCCAGTATCCTTTACGGGTATTAGCCCATTGCCAAGCCTGATGTTTGTTTATACCACATTTCTGGAGATTATGTGACTTCGTGCTGATTTTCTTCCAACTCTTCCATATATACGTCCTTAGCCTGCGACGATACCAACCATCCGTCTTTTGGATAAATTGGTTCATGTCTGCTAAACGGTAGTAAGTTAGCCAGCCTCGTACGTATTGTGACAATCGTTGCTTTAGCCATGCATAACCTTTTCCATTGTTTCGTTTGGTTATTTGTTTGAGCGTGCGTTTGAACTTTTCTTGACTTGTACGGTGGGTGCGTAGACCGCACTTGCCTTTGGACCTTCAGTAGAATGAGTAGCCAAGGTATTTCATGCCTCGAACATCTCCAATGATGGTCTTTTCCATATTCACTTTAAGGAAGAGTTTCTTCTCTAAATAGGTGGATATACTGTCTCGTACTCGTTCTGTGGCTCGCTTGCTTTTAACCAAAATCAGACAATCGTCTGCGTAGCGTACAAATGGATGACCTCGGCGAGACAACTCTTTATCAAGCTCATTCAGCAAGATATTGCTTAGAATCGGGCTTAACGGACCCCCTTGAGGAACTCCCTCCTCGGTTGATTCATACTTATGAGCAACCATTACGCCGGCTTTGAGATAGTGATGGATAAGTGAAATTACCCGTCCATCTTTGATTGTCCGTGACAACACCTCTATCAGCTTGCTATGGTTTACTGTATCGAAGAATCGTTCCAAGTCAAGGTTTATGCAGTAATGATACCCATTGTCTGCATATTCCTGCACCCGCTTCAGCGCATCGTGGGCGCTGCGGTTTGGGCGGAAGCCAAAACTGTTGTCATTGAACTCTCGTTCGTATATCGGTATCAACACTTGGCTTATAGCCTGTTGGATGAACCGGTCAACAACCGTAGGGATACCGAGTTGACGTGCCTTGCCGTTGTCCTTGGGGATATCGACACGACGGACCGGATTGGGCCGGTACTTACCCTTTAGTAGCTGCTCTATCAATTCGTCTTTGTGGAGGTTTAGGTATGGCAACAGTTCGCTCGTTCCCATCTTATCGACACCTCCGGATCCGTCATTCCCTATTACTTGCCGATAAGATCGATTTAAGTTTTCGGGACTCAGGATAAGTTCCAACAAATTGGTTGTGCCTATCTGCACTTCCACTAGGTTTTCACCTATTATCCTCATAAAAGTCTGCGCTCCATCATACCCTTCGGATTCCGTCCTATTCATCTGATGGCAGCCAACAGATTCTGTTGTTTGCTGCATTGTTTCTTCCATTTGGTAATAATGTAATAATTCCAGTTTAATTAAAGTTCAGTCCTTCACCAGGTTGTCGATGTTTTTTTCCCTTCCCGGTTACTATGACCTCTGCTGACTTCTCACGGTTCGTTGTTACTGCTCGGATGACCTCGCCCGTGAGATCTCCCCAGTTATGGACGTATTCTTTCAATCTTATACCTGCTTGATTTACTCCAAGTGTTCCGAACAGCTATCGGACTTTGTTTTGTATTGCAAACTAATCCACACTCGTGAGCCTTGGTATCAAGTTTCTGTTCGTCAGGCCAGATCTTTGCCGAAGACTTCCTTCAGATTACACCTCGCGATGAACACCCTTGTCGTTGGCTGGACGCTTCCCGCTGTTAGGGCGCGTTGGGGACTTACACCCGTTAGAATACGTTCGTGCTGGGCGAACAATTAAGAGGAGAAACAGATAAAGTTTCTCCTCTTTTTTTGTTTATCTCTAAACTTTCAGTTACTTTTGAATACATATATTAATAAACAATTTACCATTATTCCTTATCTAAATAAATTGCCGGACAAATGAAAAAAATTACTATATTTTTCACCTTGCTTTTAATTCTTCTGCAACCCGTAACGGCTCAAAAAGTGGGACTCGTTTTAAGCGGTGGCGGAGCGAAGGGTGCTGCACATATCGGTGTAATAAAAGCCCTCGAAGAGAACAATATTCCAATAGACTATGTGGCAGGCACTTCCATTGGAGCCATTATCGGAAGTTTGTACGCTATGGGATACACCCCGGATGAGATGTTGGCACTGATTCTATCGGAAGAATTTGGCTATTGGCAGACCGGTATGGTGGAAGACGATTATCTTTACTACTTTAAGAAACCGGACGATACACCGGATTTTTCTCATTTCTCTATTGACATATCAGACTCTTTGCAAGTAAAAACAAACTTCCTGCCCCAAAGTCTGATTAACCCTATTCAGATGAATCAGGCCTTTGTTTCGCTTTTTGCACAGGCAACAGCGAAAGCAATCTGGAATTTCGATAATCTGTTTGTGCCTTTCCGCTGTATCGGTTCGGATGTATACAATAAAAAAGCTGTAGTATTCAGAAATGGCGACCTGGGTGATGCAGTAAGAACCTCCATGTCGTTTCCATTCGTATTTAAACCCATATGGAAAGACAGCGTACCTCTTTATGATGGAGGTATCTATGATAATTTCCCGGTAACAACGATGAAAGCCGACTTTAATCCCGATTTTATACTTGGATCTGTTGTGGCCGGCAGCAATAACAAACCAAGCGAAAATCCGTATAGTCAGCTTGAAACTATGATTATGCAGAAAACGGAGTACGATATTCCCGAAGAAGATGGAATGATGCTTAAATTTCAGTTCAGCGATGTTTCATTGCTCGATTTCCCGAGAGCTAAAGAGCTGATGGAGATTGGTTACAGGCGTACCCTCTCCATTATCGACTCCATAAAGATGCGTGTACCCAGAGAGGTTACCAGGGATGAATTAAGCTTGAAGCGAAAGGCCTACAAAGAAGGACTTCCTCCATTGGTGTTCAAAAACATATATATCAACGGAGTAACCGATGCACAACGGAATTATATTGAAGCACAATTGCATCGGGATATAAACAATGAATTCACGATGGAAGATTTTCGTCGTGCTTACTTCAAGATGCTATCCTATTCCAAAATCAAGGAAATTATTCCACATGCCGTTTATAACAGAAAAGAAAAGCTTTTCGATCTTTATCTGGATGTTACGGTAAAAGATGAGATTAAGGTATCCTTTGGAGGAAACGTTTCGTCTCATCAGGCCAACCAACTGTTTTTAGGATTCAACTACCAGGCAATCTCCCATGTGGCAGCCGATTACACGGCCAATTTTCATGTAGGGAACTCCTTCAGCGGTGTTTTGCTTAATGCCCGTACCTATTTAAAAACGAGAATCCCCTCCTACCTGAATGTGCAGGCAGCCTATTCGTTTAAGAAATACTCAGAAAGTCAGTCACTCTTCTACGAAGATGTTTTACCTTCATTTATACAACAAAAAGAAAGTTATATGAAGGTTAAGCTAGGGCTTCCATTTTTAAACAAAGCCAAAGCCGAGCTGGGTGTAGCTTACGGTCACCTTAATGACAGCTATTTTCAGACATCCAATATCTTGTTTCCTAATTCTAAATTTGATAACAGCGTATATAATCTTTTTGCTGTATCACTACGACTGGACCGAAATTCTTTGGATGACAAGCTTTATCCTATTGCCGGTAAACAGCAGTATATTATTGCCCAATATGTAAACGGAGAGGAAAAATATAATCCTGCCAGTACTTCTGCCCAACTTAATACGGCGGATAAACCTCATAGCTGGTTGCAGATTAAGGGACGTTTGCATCAATATCATCAGTTTTCCAACCGTTTTAATCTGGGTTATACGGCGGAAACTGTTATTTCAAGTAAAAATCTGATGAATAATTACACTTCATCTGTCCTTCAGGCTCCGGCATTTACACCAACCCCTCATAGTGAAATCGTTTTTAACGAGGCATTCAGAGCCAATCAATATGCCGCAGTTGGTCTTTCTCCCATAATTAAGTTGAGTAAGCTGGTTCACTTCAGAGCAGACCTCTATTGCTTTGCTCCTTTCTACGAAATTAAGAAAGATGTTATTTCCACCGGGTCCACATATATCGATTCTCCCTATTACGGAAACTTTCTAAGGTCTTTTCAATTTATGGGAGAAACATCGTTGGTAATAAGACTTCCCTTTGCCTCTATCAGTTTGTATGCCAATGGATACAGCTATCCCAAACAGAATTTTAACTTTGGATTGAATATAGGCTATCTTATCTTTAATCCAAAAATGTTGGATTAAAGGTTAAAAAACTAGCAGAAATGCTTGCAGAAATAAAAGAAAAGGCTACCTTTGCACTCGCAATCACGAAGTAATGGCCGCGTAGCTCAACTGAATAGAGTAGCTGACTACGGATCAGCCGGTTACAGGTTTGAATCCTGTCGCGGTCACACATTCGGAGATATAAATTAATTGGCCACGTAGCTCAACTGAATAGAGTAGCTGACTACGGATCAGCCGGTTACAGGTTTGAATCCTGTCGTGGTCACACATTAATTTAGCGATATTTTACATAATTGATTGGCCGCGTAGCTCAACTGAATAGAGTAGCTGACTACGGATCAGCCGGTTACAGGTTTGAATCCTGTCGCGGTCACAATCATAAAGAGTTGCAATTTAGGTTGCAGCTCTTTTTTTTACCCCTAAACTGTAATTAAATTATTCAAGATCCCACTCCATCTGCTTTCAAATTTATACAAGAACCGGATTTCCCATATAATTCCAACAACCTTCTACACAGAACTTAAATTTGCGAAAATGATCTGTCATTTGCAGTAAACAATTTCAAGATGGATTTTAAGAAGGTGTAATTGAATTCAGGATAATGATTGAAATCCGGCTACGTTCTTGGTTTAATGCTTAAGTGAGTGTCTGCTTAAATATTCGTATAGGTCTTTAAGTCTTTTCTTTACCTGGATTAATGATTTTTATTACGAACAACTAATCGTTGGACCTTGGTCTACTTATTGTTGGACCCAGGTCAAGATATCGTTGAACCTAGGTTGAGATATCGTTGGACCTAGGTCCAACGATTAGTTCTCCTAAGAGAAGGTATGTATTCGGTGTAGTACGTGTCTTATTATATAGTATAATAGAGTTTCTTTGTCCTCAAAAAAAATGTCATATAGTGTATTGTATTATCCAGATCGTAATGAGAAGTTACTATCATTACTTTCAGAACGTAATTCATTTGATTCAGTATTATTTATTTTTGATGGTTGTCGGCGTTATAAATTTGAGAAAGAAGATTTAGGTATCCGCTCACCGGCTGATTTATTAATCCGTAACCGTGGTGTGCTTTCATTACTGAATCCAGAGTGGTCCTATTATCTTTACATGTTGCCCGAACGATCCACCTACAGTATCGACAGTCTATGCGGGAAAGTGAAGCGTTGTTGGGGATTTTATCCAAAAGAGGGAGAATGTCATGTGTTTGTAAGAAAAAATAAACATTCTTTGACCCTGCTCTACAGCCTCTCCGGCGAATATATCAGCATCCACCGTCAGCTTCGGCAGGGAGTGCTTCGTCTTAAAAAAGAGGAAATTGCAGGGGGCTATCGGACTAGTGACTGGCAAGAAATCAACCGCTTGTTATCTGAAAAAAGAGAGGTTAAAAGAAGGTGGTTAAAAAGAGTGTAACACGCTTTATACAAGCGATTTAATACATAGTTTGTTTGTTAAATCCATTGTTTTTACATATCTTTGTGGCATGAAAAAAGATCAGATACAAACTCTTCCTCCCTTGTCTGTAACACTCTCTTTAGAGGAGTATCAAGGCCTGTTGGACAGGCTTCGTTTGAGTGAACAGAAGGATCTGGAGTATGTGCAAAAGATCTTAGAGAATGAGCAAACTATCCGGGCGAAGGAACAAGAGATTCTTGATAAGAAACAAGAGATTCTTGCGAAAGAACAAGAGATCTATGAGAAGAAGCAAGAGGCCTTTGAAAGTAAGCTTGAACTTATAGAAGCGCAGGAAGAGATTGATCGCCTGCGCTGGAAGCTGCTCTGTTTGAATCGTTTCTGCTGGGGAAGCTCCAGTGAAAAACGACGGCTTCCTCTGGATCCTTCCCAATTAAGCATCTGCTTTGTTCAGTCTCCACAAAATGTGAATATAGAACAGGAGAAGCAGAAAGAACAGAAAGAGATAGAAAAGGACAAAGAATATTCCCGTTTTCGTAAAAGCTTCAAGGAGAAAAAGATCTCGCATGCACGCAAACCTATTCCTTCAGAACTTCCACGCATCAGCAAAATTCTGGAGCCATCGGTTGATCTGAGCGGAGCGATCAGAATGGGTGAAGAGGTTACCGAGCGTTATGCTGTTCAGCCGCGCAAGTTGTATGTGGAGCAATTGGTACGCCCGCGCTACAAACTCCCTGATGGAAGTATTGTAATAGCTCCTCTTCCTTCAATGGCCTATCCCCGGAGCAATGCATCGGAGAGCGCGTTGACCCATATCGCCGTATCTAAGTATGCAGACCATCTTCCACTAAACCGTCAGATAGAGATATTTTCACGCGAAGGGGTTCACTTGTCAGCTTCTACGGTCAGCAACTGGATGACTGCTGCCGCCCAATGTATAGAACCTATATATAATGAACTGCGTGAGACGCTGAAAGCGAGTCGTTACGTGCAAGCTGACGAAACTCCTCATAAGGTGTTGGAATCAGAGAAGCCCGGATCGTTGCATCAGGGATATATGTGGGTTTTTTATCTGCCCCATTGCAAAAGTCCATATATTGAATACCACCCGGGCCGTAGCTCTTCAGCGTTAGGTACACTGTTAAGTGGAAAAACCGAGATCGTACAAAGTGATGGTTATGCAGTGTATGATGTTTTCGACAAGCTGGAAGGGAAGATGCATCTGTGCTGCTGGGCCCATGTCCGGCGAAAGTTTGTCGAAGCCGAAAGCTATGATCCGCCATCGGCACGTTATGTGCTTGATGAAATTGGAAAACTTTATGCCGTGGAAGACGAAATACGGAAAAAAGAACTAACAAATGCCCAGGCAACCAACTTGAGGAAGGAAAATGCGTACCCGATAATTAAAGGGCTGGAAGTCTGGACAACAGAAAACCTGCTGAAAACACCCCCTGACTCTCCACTTGATAAGGCAATACGTTATATGTATACCCGCTTTGAACAGCTATCTCATTATGTCAATGATGCCGAATTGGCTATTGACAACAACGCTGTGGAGCGTGCTATACGCCCAATTACCCTGAGCCGGAAAAATTGCCTCTTCTCCGGATCACACGATGCGGCACATACCGCTGCTATATTTTTCTCTTTACTGGGTGCATGTAAAGAAAACAACGTAAACCCAACACGCTGGTTAATGGATTGCCTGACCAGGGTACAAAACTGTGATCCCAAAAATTACAAGGAACTATTACCTCATAACTGGAAAAAGTAATCTAAAAAATTATCTTGCTAAAGCTATAAATAGAATAATACTATTTTATCACACGTACTACACCGAATACTTACTATAGAAAATGGTTAAATGATACGAGGTTGTTGCTTGTGTATGGGAGGATAGCTTTTACTTATGAATGACAGAATAATAAAATGAGTTTGAAAAGTATGGATTGATATCATGAATCAGATTATGGTTTGGATATACAAGAAAAAGCCCCGTAATGAATACTCATTACGGGGCTTTAAACTATACAGTAAACGGTATTACATCAAACCTCTGTTCTTTAACAAAGGAGCTGTACCGGGTTCTTTTCCTCTAAAATTCTTGTACATATCCATTGCATCATCAATTGCTCCGGGAGTAAGTACGTTATTACGGAATTTGATGGCTTTGTCCTGATTAAAGATATCGCCTGTTTCTTTGAATGCTTCAAAAGCATCGGCATCCAGCACCTCTGCCCAGATATAGCTATAATATCCGGCTGTATAACCACCACCCATGGTATGATTAAAATAGGTAGAACGATAACGTGGAGGAATCTGCTTAAGCAAGCCTCTTTTATTCATTACGTTTGCTTCAAATTCCATTGCATCCAGATTGGCAGGAACTTCTTTCAGAACATGGTAATCCATATCAAGCAACGACGCAGCCAAATACTCTACTGTAGCAAATCCCTGACCATATTTTCCGCTCTTTTCAAGCTTTTCAATCAATGCAGCCGGAATTACTTCGCCTGTTTTGTAATGTTTGGCATATACCTTAAGCACTTCTGGTTCAAATACCCAATGTTCCATAATCTGAGAAGGCAATTCTACGAAATCGCGCGGTACACTTGCTACTCCAAAATAATGAACATCTCTGAAAAGGCTGTGTAATCCATGACCAAATTCGTGGAATAAAGTACTTGCTTCATCGGCACTTAGCAATGCAGGCTGATCTCCTGCAGGTTTGCTGAAGTTACATACAATCGTAACAACCGGAGCAAGACGTTTGCCGTTTTCATAGGTTTGCGAACGATATCCACCACACCATGCGCCGCCTCTTTTGCTTTCACGTGGGAAAAAGTCCATATACAACACACCCAGATGTGTACCATCTTTGTCTTTGCATTCAAAAGCCGTTGCTTCTTCGTGCGGTGTTGGAATATCTTTAATTTCAGTAAAAGTGATTCCATACAACTTATTAGCCACATAGAAAGCCCCATCGCGTACGTTGTTTAATTCGAGGTACGGACGAACTTCGTTTTCATCCAGATTGAATTTGGCAATCTTTGCCTTTTCAAAATAGTAACGCCAGTCCCATCCTTCGGGTTCGAAGTTACCACCCTCCTTCTTTATTTCGGCTTTAATGTCGGCCAATTCATCTTTTGCCTTGGCTAATGCCGGTGTCCAGACTTCATCCAACAGAGCGTAAACTTTCTCGGGAGTTTTAGCCATACGGTCTTCCAACATAAATGAGGCGTAATCTTTGTAACCCATTAATTTGGCCTTTTCCAGACGAAGTGTCACCAGCTTCTTTACCACCTCTTTATTGTCGGATTTATTTCCGTTGTTACCACGGTTGATGTAGCCGTTGTAAATTTTTTCGCGTAATGCTCTGTTGTCAGCGTACTGTAAGAATGGCATTACACTGGGATTATGAAGTGTAAACAACCATTTACCTTCCAGTTTAGCAGCTTTAGCAGCATCGGCAGCCGAAGCAATCAGACTGGCCGGCAGACCCGAAAGATCTTCCTTCTTATCGATAATTAGTTGAAAATCGTTGGTTTCCTTCAGCATATTCTGACCAAAAGTAAGCTCCAACATAGATAACTCGCTATTTAGTTCGCGCAATTTAGCCTGCTTTGCAGCATCCAGATTCGCTCCGCCACGTACAAAGTCTTTGTAGGTTTCTTCCAGCAACTTAGCCTGTTCTTTTGTAAGATTAAGCTTTGATTTCTGATCGTAAACAAACTTTACACGCTGAAACAGTCCGGCATTCAGCTTGATATCGTCGCGGTGCTTTGAAAGCAATGGCGAAAGTTCGCGGCTGATTGCCTGCATTTCGTCCGAAGTATTGGCACTGTTCTGTCCATAAAACACAGCACTAACTTTCGATAAAAGTTTACCACTCTGATCTAGAGCAACAATGGTGTTCTCGAAAGTAGCTGCGCTACGTTGCTTAACAATGGCATTAATCTCCTGAGCCTGTTCTTCCATTCCTTTTAGGAAAGCCTCTTTGTAATGCTCCAATTTAATTTTGTCGAAAGGAGGAACCTTAAACGGCGTAGTGTATTCGGCAAGAAACGGATTCCCGTTAGCCGGCACACCTTGAGCCGAAACATTTGTCCAGGCCCCCAATACAAAGGCAACTCCTGCAGCCATAAGCATTTTCTTCATTCTTGTTCAAGTTTATTTATTAGTATATACAATTATTTTTCACAAAGATAACAGGGTTTCGGAAAACATCAGCTTTTAAGTTGTCTTATTTCTTTTCAAAAACAGCCTTGGCACAAGCGTATCCTTCCTCGTAGAAACTTGTAAGCTTGTCAACATCCCGTTCAATCCTATCTACTACCACATCTCGTATCGGCCTTATCACCAGAGCCTTGCCATCGGCTTCAAGTTGTTCGATATATTCGATGGTTTCGTTGTAGCGTTGATAGCGAAGCATCAGCTCGCGCCGTAGCTCGGGATATTTCCGGAAAACAAACCCCGGAAGTTTTTGTTGTTTAACAGGTTTCCTATATCCTTTGTTTCGCGTAAGTACAATCACATTCCGTGAATTCCCGTCGGCTTCCGATTTTCGAATGGGCAATGCATCACATACCCCTCCGTCTACCATTGGGATTCCATCTACATAGGCAATCGGACAAAGAAGCGGCAAGCTACAGGTAGCTACACAAATATCAAGCACCCTTTTCTCATCCTGTTTTTCTTCAAGGTAAACGGCTTCTCCAGTAAGGCAATTACTCGTAACCATTATAAAACGTTCCGGGGATTTAAAATACGTCTGGTAGTCGAACGGGTAAATCTTTTTAGGAAACACATTAAACAACAAATTAAAATCCATGATATTACGCTGTTTAATGAACGTTTTTAAGCCCACGTAATCATACTGCTTCATCAAATCGATGTTGCTGTATCTGGCCCTTCCACGCTGGCGCGCAGCATACGAAATTCCGGTGGTAGCCCCTGCCGAAACTCCAATGGTATAAGGGAAATAGATTCCCTTATCCATGAAATAGTCCAATACTCCGGCGGTAAAGGTGCAACGCATCCCTCCTCCTTCCAGTACAAGTCCTGTGTAACCGTCCATTTTACGGCAATTATTTATTGGCCAGAGCCTGCTCTATATCTGCAATAATATCATCTGCACTTTCAATACCCACCGAGAAGCGGATTAAATCCGGAGCAACTCCTGCGGCAATCAACTGTTCGTCGGACAATTGGCGGTGCGTATGACTGGCCGGATGAAGCACCGATGTACGGGCATCGGCAACGTGTGTAACAATGGCAGCCAGCTTCAGGCTATCCATAAATCTGATAGCCACATCGCGTCCGCCTTTTAAGCCAAATGTAACAACACCGCATGAACCCTTGGGCATGTATTTTTGTCCCAGTTCGTAGTATTTGTTACCTTTCAAACCGCAGTAATTAACCCAGGCAACCTCTTCCTTACCTTCTAAGTATTGGGCAACTTTAAGCGCATTTTCGCAATGACGGGGCACACGTAAATGTAACGTTTCGAGTCCCAGATTCAATAAAAAAGCATTTTGCGGAGATTGGGTGGAACCCAGGTCGCGCATCAGCTGAACGGTTGCTTTGGTTATATAGGCTCCTTTACCAAAAGACTCCGTATAGGTTAATCCGTGGTAAGATGCATCCGGCTCGGTTAGTCCCGGAAACTTGCCCGGATATGCGTTCCAATCGAAATTACCACTATCCACGATGGCCCCTCCTACGCTGCTGGCATGTCCATCCATATATTTGGTCGTAGAGTGAATTACTATATCAGCTCCCCACTCGAATGGACGGCAATTGATAGGTGTAGCAAATGTATTGTCTACAATCAGAGGAACTCCCTGACTGTGGGCTATCTGGGCAAACTTTTCTATATCGAGAATACTTAATCCGGGATTGGAAATAGTTTCGGCAAAGAGCGCCTTGGTATTAGGCTGGAACGCTTTTGCAATCACATCCACCGGAGCGTCCTGATCGACAAAGGTTACTTCTATTCCCAATTTCTTCATCGTAACAGCAAACAAGTTAAACGTTCCGCCATAAATAGTGGAAGCGCTCACGATATGATCGCCTGCAGAACAGATATTAAACATGGCATAAAAAGAGGCTGCCTGTCCCGAAGAGGTAAGCATAGCTGCCGCACCACCTTCCAGTGCGCATATTTTTGAAGCTACTGCATCATTGGTAGGATTTTGCAAACGGGTATAAAAATAACCACTTTCCTCCAAATCAAACAGTTTAGCCATCTGATCGCTGGTTTCATACTTAAATGTTGTACTCTGATAAATAGGAAGAACACGAGGTTCTCCTTTTTTCGGACTCCATCCTCCCTGTACACAGAGAGTATCCGGCTTAAATACATTACTCATCTCAAATTGTTATTAATAGATCGTTCGATATCATTTTTATGGCAACAAATGTAGTCATTCCCAATCAAAATAATACCGAATCGTCGCTTCTTTATAATCGGAAGCATCTATTTAGTCGGGCAACACCACTTCATTAGCAAGCGGTTGGTTTTCCATAAAGGCCTTAACGTTCAATAAGGTTGTTTCGGCGATGTTGTGCAGGGCCTCTTTCGTAAAGAATGCCTGATGCGAAGTTACAATTACATTGTTGAAGGACAACAAACGCGCAAGTACATCGTCGTCTATTATTTTGTCGGACTTATCCTCATAGAAGTAATCTCCCTCCTCTTCATACACATCCAGTCCGGCTGCTGCAATTTTCTTATTTTTCAATCCCTCTATCAATGCATTGGTATGAATAAGCAATCCCCTGCCCGTATTAATAATCATCACATTGTCTTTCATTTTGCATATTGAGATATCATTAATCAAATATTTGGTTTTATCTGTTAGCGGACAATGTAACGAAATAATATCCGACTGTTTGTAGAGTTCGTCCAATGTTGTGTATGTAATACCCTGTTCTTCGGCAAAGGCATAATCCGGATACAGATCGTATGCTACAATATTCATTCCAAATCCTTTGAGAATCTTAATCAAGATCTTGGCAATCTTACCAGTACCGATAATGCCGGCAGTCTTACCATGCATGTCGAAGCCCATCAATCCGTGTAAAGAAAAATTACCATCGCGTGTTCGCCAATAAGCTCTGTGAATTTTACGGTTCAGCGAAAGCATAAGAGCTACTGCATGTTCGGCCACTGCATAGGGTGAATAGGCAGGCACGCGTACAATCTTCATTTTGCCTTTGGCTGCAGCCAAATCAACATTATTATAACCTGCACACCGAAGGGCAAGTAATTTTACTCCATTTTTCGCCAATCCATCAATAATCTCGGCATCGGCAGTATCATTTACAAATATACATACGGCATCTGTACCCT
Organism: Macellibacteroides fermentans; assembly: GCF_013409575.1. NCBI lineage: Bacteria > Pseudomonadati > Bacteroidota > Bacteroidia > Bacteroidales > Porphyromonadaceae > Macellibacteroides > Macellibacteroides fermentans. The sequence continues at coordinate 220,759 of NZ_JACCCY010000001.1, forward strand.
GTGTAAGTACCAGGTTGTTTTTATTCAGGTGCCCCTTATAGTATTTAATATCGTAATTAAAATCTTTATTCACCTGATCAAATGAGGAGATATCGTAAGGTTTTGCTCCAAAAAATGCTATTTTGTATGCCATAATTAATAAGTTTTAAGATAAAACAATATAGCAATATTGAAAGTTCGTTGCTTCTAACCGATTTGCTATAAAATATCTATCTTTGCATCCAAATAAGATTGACTTCCTATGAATAAAAAGCAACAGCTTAAAAAAGGAATTATAGTGGCAGCAGGTGTTTTACTATTAGTGTTGGTAACCCTTTTTGCAACCAGAAACCTTATTATTCAAAACTACGCGAACAAAAGGCTTTTGTCTTTCGAACAAAAATATTCTCTCCGGATTCATTATAACGACCTGCGGATGGAAGGACTGAATGGTCTGCATATTGAAGGGCTTTCGGTTATTCCTCTAAACTGTGATACATTTTTAAAAGCAGGTAGCATTGAGGTTCAGTTTGATTTTGCGCGCTTATTGCTATTAAAAGCGGATGTAAAAACGGTAACCATGCACGGACTGCAAGTGGATTTTATAAAAAAAGATTCTATAAATTCCAACTTCGATTTTATTTTTAAGGCGAATGATAGGGCTCCCAAGATTTTAAATAAGGATTCGGAAGATGTAAAACAAAACGAATCGGCTCATTTTGGTGAGAATATCAGGCAAACTTTCAATCTTCTTTTCAGTGTATTGCCTTCTAACGGCTATTTACACGACTTTAAGGTGAGCTATCAAGCTCCTGGTTACCGGTTGTTTATAGATGTGCCCCAGTTAAAGATAGATAAGGATCGTTTTAAAACAGAGATCCGTGCAGAAGAAAATGGCATGATAAGCAATCTTATTTCCGAAGGAGTATTATCGAAAGCCGACAGAGATATTGAGGCCCGGTTATACTCAAAAGATACCAGTAAGGTTTCACTACCTTTTCTTCATTACCGGTGGGGAGCCGATCTTAAATTCGACACCTTAGCCTTCGAAGTGCGTGAAAGCAAAGCTCATAGTGATGTTCGTTTGTTAACAGGCAAAGCTTCAGTAAGTGGATTAACTCTGTTTCATTATCGTATTTCGCCCGAAATTGTACTGCTGGACAATGCTAACTTTACTTATTCAATGAAAGTTGGCGATAATTATGTAGAAGTAGATAGTTCGTCGCAGGTACATTTTAATGCACTGAATTTAAATCCGTACTTACGTGTAGAAAAAGATACGTCATGGAAAGTAAAAGTTTCGGTTAATAAACCGGAGTTTCCGTCGGAAGAATTGTTTGCATCTTTACCAAAGGGGCTGTTTAGTAATTTAGAGGGAATTAAAACCAGCGGAAAACTTTCCTACCACTTCCTGATGGATGTGGATTTTGGAAATGTGGACAGCTTAAAGTTTCAATCATCACTCACATCTCATCAATTTCGTATTCTTTCGTTTGGAAATACCAACCTTGCCAAGATGAATGAACCATTTGTGTATACAGCCTATGAAGATGGAAACCCGGTTCGAAGTTTTATTACCGGTCCGGAAAACCCTAATTTCCGTCCGCTTACAGCTATTTCTCCTTTATTGCAAATGGCCGTGATGCAATCGGAAGACGGTGCTTTCTTCTATCATAACGGTTTTTTGCCGGATGCCATACGTGAAGCTCTGATTCACGATATCAAGGTTAAAAAGTTTGCCCGGGGAGGTAGTACCATCAGTATGCAGCTTATTAAAAATGTTTTTCTGAGCAGGAACAAGAATATTGCCCGCAAACTGGAAGAGGCTCTTATTGTATGGCTGATTGAAGGAGGCCGTCTTACCTCCAAAGAGCGAATGTTTGAGGTATATATGAATATTATCGAATGGGGACCAATGGTCTATGGTGCACAAGAGGCATCCCGCTTTTATTTTAATAAGGATGCTTCTGATTTAACCGCAAACGAGGCTATCTTCCTGGCAAGTATCGTTCCTAAACCGAAGCGGGTGAAGTGGAGCTTTAAGGACAACATGCAGCTAAATCCTGTGCTGGATTCATATTTCAGGCTATTGGGAGAGCGCTTGGTTATTAAGGGAGTGATAACGGAAGAGGATGCTGCAAAAATAAAGCCCGAGATAACAATCTCGGGCCCTGCAAAAGATTTTCTTTTCTCCGGTGCCAATGCCACAGATAGTGTACCTGCACCGGAAGAAGCTGAAACTTTAGATGTATTTCCTGATATGTAGTCTACTCTTCATGTTCAACGGCATCGTAACTTAACACAATTTTACGTGCAACATACGTTTCGTTTCCGGCCTTATCTGTGCAATAGACCATCAGGTGGTAGTTACCGGGAGTTGCATTTTCCGGGATAACAATTTCGTGATGATGTACCAGTGTATTTTTCAATCCCGAAACATCCCACGATTTCGAATAGGTGAAATCTACGGTTTCGGATACAGCCTTTGTATGATTATGCCCATCAAAATTATTATGGATATCTACTTTGTATGATCTCAGTTCTGTATCGTCCGAGAGTTCCATTTCAAAGTGCACCGCTGCACCTATTTTCAATGCATGACCATCTTCGGGTTCAATCAGATTGATTACCGGCTTTGAAACATCTTCCGAATCATTGGTACAAGCAGAGAACAATGTTGAAAACAGAAGAATAGCTGAAATATAAACTAACTTATTCATTTTAATAGAGTTTTAAAAGGGATTTTAATTAATAATTGGAAATTTCGTCCCGGTTCGGGGATTTCAATTTTCCTGTAAAAACTTAAGTGATTATAATACCTGGTATCAAACAGATTATTGGCAGATATAGTGACTTCCAATTTGTTTTTCTTCCACGGTATTGAAAAGCTTGCCCCGGCATTGAATAACTGCGCCCCTGGAGTAGGATCTTCGTTTCTGGCTATGCGATTCTGAGCAGCAATATATTCATGCTCCAGATAAAACCGCGTTTCCCCGGGGTGATACGATAGATTGGTGCGCACGGATGCCGGTGGCGAGAAGCTCAGGGCCGTATGAGCCTCGAGGTTGTAGGTGTAGACATATTCGCCCGAAACTGCAAGCGTCAGATCGTGAAGTATATCTACTTCTCCGGATATTTCACCCCCGGTAAACAGAGCCTCTACTCCCGTATACCTGTAAATCTGACCGGCATGAGGCAGAATGGACCACTCTCCGGTTGGCTGGAGGTAAATGTAATTGGTAAACCAACTAACAAAAGGAGACAATTCGAAACGAAACGAGTTGCCATGAAATGTATATCCCATATCCAACTGCCAGCCCTGTTCCGAATCCAATGTAGCATCGCCCTGTTCGTGTCTGAACGTGCCATGATGTACTCCGTTGGATGCAAGTTCGTTGGCTCCGGGCAAACGGAAACTCCGACCGATATTTATTTTTGCCGTATGTTTATCCGACGGTGTATATACAACTCCAACGGATGCTGCATAGTTGGCAAAAGAACGATCTGTTTCAAAGCTTCGCTGTTTATAGAACCGGATCGTCTCCTCACTGTATCCTCTTTGTTGAAGGTAACTTTCCAGATAGATGTCTTCAAACGGCCTAATGTCTATATGTCCATAATCAAAGCGCACTCCACCGCTGAATGAAAGTACTCCTGTAGGATTAAATGATGCCATGTAATAGGATCCGGCAGTCTCACGTTGATAACGAGGTAATAAAAAGCCGTACCCTCCTATTTCATTCTTTTGGTATTGTAAATCGATGCCTCCGGTATGTTTCCAATTTTCATGCTGTAGAAAAGTCCACTTCACGGCGGAACTGAAGGTATTTAATGTAAACTGCAATTCCAGATCAGGATTGATTACCGGCGCTTGTTGATTTCCATAGTGCGTATGGAAAAGACTCCGTTCTTCTCTGCGGTTATTCTGGTAACCAAGATTCCATTCTACAAGATTCTTACCCAGAGTAAGCTGTTGACGGAATTGAGCTTTAAAATGATTTACTTTACTGTAAGGGAGATCAATGTCTCGCGAGTTTCCATCATCTTCTACCCTCGAAGCATCCGGGATGCCATGTGCTCCGGGGAAAAAACCTACTTTCTGATAGGCATTACTCAGAAACAGCTGACCTTGATAGGTCAATTTACGGTAAGATACTGATGCCGAGGCATCTCTTTCAATACCTGCTGTATTCTTCATCCGTCTGTTATATATAGGTATCTGCCGGGTTAAATAGACAATCGAATCGGTTGGAACACGATAATCGCCAAAATGTTGTTCGGTAAATCGTGTCTGAATATACCAGGAATCCTTCTTGATACCAAGCATAGCAGATCCTCCCAACAAGTTATTGTTGGTTTTACCTAACAGGTTTACCTCCCCAAACAATTGATTGTCTAAAGGTGGTGGCAACTGCTTTATTTCAAGCACTCCTCCCATTGCATCGCTTCCATACTGGAGCGATGCCGGACCTTTACGGACTTCAACACGTTCTACATTGAAGGCATCAATTTCTAATCCATGGTCGGCCCCCCATTGCTGACCCTCCTGCCGAATTCCGTTCTCAGTTACTGCCACCCTGTTGAATCCCATACCTCTGATTACAGGTTTGGAAAATCCCGAACCTATATCCATGGACTGAATCCCGGGAAGCTTACCCAATGTCTGCATCAGGCTACCCGAATGAAATTCGCGCAGGAATTCTTGCCCTATCACTTCTACAGGTACTGCCTCTGCCCGGTTGCGGCCAGACATATAGTTATTTGTGACTACCACTTCGGGCAGACTAACCTTGAGTGAATCGGGATATAGCGCATAGGCGTTCGCAGAAATGCACAACGACAATACGCCCGAAATATATCCGATACGCATAAACTTATTTTATTAGATAATTATAGATAAAGATATTTACCTATAAAACAGGAGGGGCACGCAGATAATAGCAGAAAGGCTCTGCAAAGGATCCTTTGCAAAGATAAACAGCTTGATTAATTTTTGTATAGGTTCGGTAAAGATCTAGGTGGAAGATTACCGGTTCTTCGAAAGGCAAAAGATGGAACTGACAAATGGAACAGTCGTCGGGAGCAGATTCTTCGTGATGATTTTCGCAGGTACCCGTATCGCAGGACTTATGATGGTGAAATTCTTTCACAAAGCCCAACGGTGCTATTGAAAACATCAATAACCACGCAAAGAGAATCTGTTTTGTAACCTTTCTTTTCATCAACATCCGTTCAGTTCACAACTCCTATAACCAAAATGGTTCGCAGATTGTTCAGCCCGGAACAAATAAAAAAACCTGTACCTTCGTGATCAACTATCACATAAAAGTACAGGTTCTTTCTGGTAATTTATAATAAATTGGATGCCAATTCGGACAATTCGCTGCGTTCACCCTTTATTAAATTAATATGGGCAAATAACTCCTGACCTTTCATCTTGTCTACCATATAGGCTAATCCGTTACTCTGGGCATCAAGATATGGAGAGTCAATCTGCTGAATATCACCCGTAAATACCATGCGGGTTCCCTCGCCGGCACGTGTTATGATCGTCTTCACTTCGTGAGGTGTAAGATTCTGTGCTTCATCTATGATGCAGAAAGTCTCGGATAGACTTCGTCCACGAATGAATGCAAGCGCTTCTATCACCAGCTGATTGTTTTTTTGTAAATCCTCAATCCGCCTTATGTCCGGACTGCCAGGAGTTAATTGCGCCTTAATTACATTCAGATTGTCAAATAAGGGTTGCATGTACGGCGCTATTTTTTGCTTCTCGTCGCCAGGCAGAAAGCCAAGATCTTTATTTGCCAAAGCCACAATTGGGCGCGCAAGTAAGATTTGTTTGAACATATCCGCTTGCTTGAGAGCAGAAGCCAGGGCAAGCAAGGTTTTCCCGGTTCCCGCTTTACCGGTCAGCGCCACAAGTTTAATATTGGGATCATTCAGTATTTCAAGGGCAAAACTTTGCTCGGCGTTCCGGGGTACTATCCCATAACTGGGCGTTTTATCCACCTTCTTTATCTTTTCGGTATAAGGATTATAACGTGCTAATACAGAGTTTCGTACACTCCTCAATATAAAGCAGTCGTTTGGCTCAAGTGTAACCTTGAAATCCAATAAGTCAGCATTAACACCCTCTGGAGTCGCATAAATCTTGTCTATCAAATCAGGATCGACATTTTCATACACTTCCTGAGCACGTTCAAAGATATCTACATTTACAACCTTGTCAGTAATATAATCCTCTACTTCAATACCTAACGAACGCCCTTTCATACGCAGGTTCACATCCTTGGTAACGAGAATGGTACGTACTTTGGGATTCTTCTCCGCAATGAATAAAGTGCTGGACAGGATTCGGTGGTCGGGTGTTTTTTCCGGAAACGACAAGGCAATTTTCTCTTGATATTTGTCGCCTGTAACGATATAGAGTGTTCCTTTACCCGGACCCAGAGAAGCTCCTTTAAGAAAAAGGTCGTTGCTTGTAAGTAAATCCAGTTCGCGTACAAACTCACGGGCGTTATAATTAATTTGGTCGCTTCCCTTTTTAAACTTATCAAGCTCTTCAAGTACAACAATGGGCAGATAAATATCATTTTCCTGAAAGTTCTCAATACACTTGTAATCGTGCAGGATAACATTGGTATCAAGCACAAAATTCTTCTTTGCTCCCATGATCTTTCTGTTTAATGATTAAATAATAGTATGTTTATCTAACAACAAAAATAAACAATTAGTTTGTCTGATGATAATATATTACAGTTAAAATAACTTGTTTAAAAACAGTTTTTGATGGATTGGAACAGCTGTGCAAATGTTTTTCTGACATTTTTGAGCTTTTGACCTAATTATACTATGATTATTCTTGAGAGAACAATCGTATTCCTTCATTTTTATTTAAATTTGCATTTTATATAAAAAAAGAATGATGACTTACGAAGAAACATTGCACTATCTATATACACGTGTACCTGTTTTCCAACATAGCGGAGCGTCTGCTTACAAACCAGGGTTAGGCACCAGCCTAAGTCTGGATAAATATTTGGCTTATCCTCATAAAGCATATAAGACTATTCATGTGGCAGGAACGAATGGCAAAGGCTCTACCTCTCATTTGCTGGCTGCTGTTTTACAAAAATCCGGATACAAGGTTGGGCTGTACACGTCTCCGCACCTGGTAGATTTCCGTGAGCGAATCCGTGTTGACGGGAAGATGATCGATAAACAATATGTAGTCGATTTTATCGAAAAGCACAGAAGTTATTTTGAAACATTGTCACCTTCATTTTTTGAACTGACAATGAGCATGGCTTTCGATTATTTCAGAAGTCAGGCTGTTGATGTGGCTGTTATCGAAGTTGGACTTGGCGGACGTTTGGATAGTACAAATATCATTGATCCTGATCTTTGCGTTATTACTAACATAAGCAAAGATCATGTACAGTTTCTGGGAGATACCCTGGAGCAGATTGCCTACGAAAAGGCAGGCATAATAAAAGAGGGAATTCCTGTAATTGTAGGCGAAGCCGGAATAGAGAGAGTGAAGGATGTATTTGTTTCAAAAGCCGGTGCTGAGAATGCGCCCATACGCTTTGCAGAGCAATCAGGCGTAATTCGCTCTTCGGCTATATCCGACAACGGCCATTGGGTATATGATACCACTGATTATGGTACAATTGAAGGCGAATTAGGAGGTGTTGTTCAGGAAAAGAACACATGTACTGTCCTCACAGCAATCAGAGAGCTTCTTTCGTTAGGATATAAAATTACTCCACAAGCGGTAAAGACAGGGTTTGCTCAGGTAACCGGACTTACAGGATTAATGGGGCGATGGCAGATTATCCAGAGAGATCCGCTTATAATTTGTGACACAGGGCATAATGTGGGAGGCTGGGAATATCTCTCCAAACAATTGGATCAAACGCCCTGCCATGCCCTGCATATAGTTATTGGTATGGTAAACGACAAAGATATACACGGAGTTTTAAAATTACTTCCTAAAAAAGCTATTTATTATTTTACCAATGCTTCGGTCGAAAGAGCTCTTCCAGCAGAGGAGTTTGCTTTGCAGGCAAGCGAACATGGTCTTAAAGGGACAATTCATTCATCAGTTGCTTTGGCCATTGAGGCGGCTAAGAATGCAGCTGAACCTAATGATTGTATTTTTATAGGCGGTAGTACATTTATTGTTTCGGATGCATTGATTGCTTTAAAACTTGATATTTACAACTAGAAATAAAACAAATGACTGAAAAAATTCAAAAGAAGCTGAGTGACTCGAAAGGTGCTCGCTGGGCTGCGCTAGCGGTAGTGGCCTTCACCATGTTGTGTGGTTATTTTCTGACCGATGTTATGTCGCCGTTAAAACCAATGCTCGAATCGGAATTGCTTTGGAGCAGTACCGATTACGGTATTTTTACGAGTGCCTACGGCTGGTTTAATGTGTTTTTGCTGATGCTTATCTTCGGAGGAATGATCCTGGACAAGATGGGGGTTCGCTTTACCGGATTTAATGCTTGTCTACTTATGTTGGTTGGATGTGGTATCAAGTATTATGCTATTTCCGATTACTTCGCCATGGATGGCCTGATTATCCTGGGAATGAAAGCGCAGGTCGCTATTGCTGCTTTTGGATATGCCATATTTGGTGTAGGAGTTGAAATTGCAGGGATTACCGTTTCAAAGATTATTGTGAAATGGTTTAAAGGTAAGGAACTGGCGCTTGCAATGGGTCTCGAAATGGCCACTGCCCGTATTGGAACCATGCTGGCTATGTCTGTATCTGTTCCTTTTGCTAAATATTTTAATAGTGTATCTGCTCCTATTCTTTTATGTTTCATCATGCTTTGTATCGGCCTTATCGCCTTTATCGTCTATATTTTTATGGATCGCAAGCTTGATGCCTCGCTTACTGATGCCGACAAAGATGCTGAAGAGCCGTTCAGAGTTAAAGATATTTTCTTAATTATTACGAATAAGGGTTTTTGGTTGATAGCATTACTTTGTGTTCTGTTTTATTCGGCTGTTTTCCCATTCCTTAAATATGCAACCGATTTGATGGTTAATAAATATGCCGTTGATCCCGAACTTGCAGGTATTATTCCCAGTCTGCTTCCTTTAGGTACATTGTTCCTTACTCCTTTCTTTGGAAACTTGTACGACCGTAAGGGTAAAGGTGCCACAATTATGATTATCGGAGCCTGTATGTTGATTGGGGTCCATTTGTTGTTTGCTCTTCCTTTGCTTAACCAATGGTGGTTTGCAACAATTATAATGATTATTTTGGGTGTGGCTTTCTCTCTTGTACCTTCGGCGATGTGGCCATCAGTTCCTAAAATTATTCCTGAAAATCAACTGGGAACTGCTTATGCCCTAATCTTCTGGGTTCAGAACTGGGGATTAATGGGTGTTCCTGCATTGATTGGCTGGGTATTAGACCGTTACTGCAAACTGGAAGGCGACGGACCCGCATACGATTATACTCTTCCCATGATTATTTTTACAGGATTTGGTGTTTTAGCCCTGGTAGTTGCACTGATGCTTAAGGCAGAAGACAAGAAAAAAGGGTATGGACTTGAAAAACCGAATATCAAATAATAGCACATCAAGTGTTAATTATAACAGAGGGGATATCATTAGGTATCCCCTTTTTTTGTAATCTGGTTTAATTAACCTACCTTTGCACCCGATAAAATCAATCATTAAATTATGGATGACAGTATCCCGCTTGAGGTAAATAAAAAGTAATCTGGCAGAAGTAGAAGCATTATTCCACCCTGCCGTAATAAAACGAAAGGAGGCAATAATGAAAAAATTTCTTCATTGCGAAGCCGGTTATATGGAAATTGACCAGTGGCTTCCCAATTGCTGGGTAAATGTTGAATGTCCTACTCAAGACGACATCAACTACCTTACAAACGAACTACACGTACCTGAATCATTCTTATCCGATATTGAAGATACCGACGAACGTCCACGTATTGAATACGAAGGGCGATGGTTATTAACTATTTTACGTATTCCCGTACAAAGCACAGAACAAGGTATACCATTCACAACCGTGCCGATCGGCATGATTACCAATGGAGAGATTATTGTTTCTGTTTGTTATTATAAATCCGAATTAATTGACGATTTTATTCGTTATACCCGTCGTAAAGAACTTGTAATCCGAACCAAATTCGATTTAATATTACGTATTATTCATTCGTCGGCCGTGTGGTTCCTTAAATACCTTAAGCAGGTTAACAATGAGGTAAGAATGGCCGAAAAAGAATTGGAAAAAAGCATTCGAAATGAAGATCTTCTTCGTTTGATGAAACTAGAGAAGAGTATGGTTTATTTCAACACGTCAATTCGTGGTAATGAAGTGATGCTTACCAAACTGCAGAGTATTTTCCAGGGGCCCGATTACGTTGACAAAGAATTACTTGAAGATGTGGAAACAGAGTTGAGGCAGGCTCATATTACGGTGAATATCTATAGTGATATTCTAACGGGAACCATGAATGCATTTGCTTCTATTATCACGAACAACGTGAACACCATCATGAAACGAATGACCTCTATTTCCATATTGTTGATGGTGCCAACCTTAATTGCAAGTTTTTACGGAATGAATGTTATTACCTATGCAGAAGATTTACGTTTTGGATTTATAGGAATAATTCTTTTGGCTCTTGCGTTATCTGCAGCCGCATTTATTATATTCAGAAAAATACGTTGGTTCTGATTTTATATAATATAATTTATATCTCCGGCCCTATACCTATGATGGTAGCTGTGGCAAAAATCTTTGAAAAATAGTATCGACTACAGACTGTCGGTTTTATAAAATAAAAAAGGTGACTCAAGTAATTGAGTCACCCTTTTTATTTAAAGTTATTAGTATGCACGAGCAAATACAACCCTTTGTGCAGATGGCTTACCTGTAACCATACACACACCCGGAGTTTTATCTCCTTCCAAAGGAATACAACGTATTGTTGCCTTTGTTTCATTCTTAATAAGCTCTTCTGTCTCGGCAGTACCATCCCAATGCGCTAAGATAAATCCGCCATCTTCAATTTTTTGTTTGAATTCGTCGTAGCTATCAACAGAAACTGTATTTGCTGTACGATAATCGAATGCTTTCTTGAATATATTTTCCTGGATGTCGTCCAATAAATTCTTAACATATGCTTCGATACCTTCGCAAGAAACTGTTTCTTTTTCGAGTTTATCCCTACGCATCACTTCAATGGTATTGTTCTCCAGGTCGCGACCACCCATAGCCAGACGAACAGGTACACCCTTTAATTCGTATTCGGCAAATTTCCATCCCGGCTTTTTATTATCGGCATTGTCGTACTTAACAGAAATTCCTAAAGACTTAAGCCCTGCAACTATGCCTGAAATCTTTTCATCAATCAGTTTAAGTTGCTCATCATTCTTATAAATAGGAACAATCACAACCTGAATCGGAGCCAGCTTAGGAGGCAACACCAAACCATTGTCGTCTGAGTGAGACATAATCAAGGCTCCCATCAAACGGGTTGAAACACCCCAGGAAGTTGCCCAAACATATTCACTCTTACCTGTTTTATCAATGTATTTTACATCGAATGCTTTGGCAAAATTCTGACCTAAAAAGTGAGATGTACCACTTTGCAAAGCTTTACCATCCTGCATCAATCCTTCAATCGTATAAGTATCTAACGCTCCGGCAAAACGCTCGCTGGCAGATTTTACTCCCTTTACAACGGGCATAGCCATATATTTTTCTGCAAAATCGGCATATACTTCCAGCATTTGCCTTGCTTCCGCTTCTGCTTCATCCTTCGTTGCATGGGCAGTGTGGCCTTCTTGCCATAAAAATTCGGCTGTACGAAGGAATAAGCGGGTACGCATTTCCCAGCGAACAACATTGGCCCACTGATTTACCAGAATAGGAAGGTCACGATAAGATTGAATCCAGTTACGATATGTATTCCATATAATTGTTTCGGATGTGGGACGAACAATCAGTTCTTCTTCCAACTTAGCTTCAGGATCTACAACAACCCCTGTTCCATCGTGATTTGTTTTAAGACGGTAATGTGTTACTACAGCACATTCTTTAGCAAAACCTTCCACATGTTCGGCCTCCTTACTCAAGAATGACTTGGGAATAAACAACGGGAAATAGGCATTGGAATGACCTGTTTCCTTAAATTTATCATCCAGAATACGTTGCATTTTTTCCCAGATGGCATAGCCATAAGGTTTAATTACCATACAACCTCGTACAGCAGAGTTTTCTGCCAAATCAGCCTTAATAACCAGATCCTGGTACCACTGCGAGTAACTTACACTACGGGGAGTGAGTTCTTTAAGCTCTTTTGCCATTTTAATTTTCTAATATTATATTGTTTCTTTTTTACTTATCCAATAAGCTGCAAAGGTATAAAATTTAGCATAAGCTAACATACATTGAAGCATATAAAAAGAGCTCAAAATATAAAAAGAGCTCTTTCTCTGTTTGAGGATAATATATGTAACTTATTTGCCAACTAAAAGGGAGTCTCTGTTGGTGAGACTCCCTTTTACCTTGAAACTTATGAGCGATAAAATTAATATTGCTCTTTTTCGTTTGGGAAATCAGATGTTTTCACATCTTTGATATAGCTTTTTACCGCCTTGGTAATCTCTTCGTGAAGATTGGCATATTTACGCAAGAAACGAGGTGAGAAACCTTGGTTGATACCCAACATGTCGTGCATAACCAAAACTTGTCCATCAACACCCCCTCCTGCTCCGATTCCAATAATTGGAATTGTAAGTTCGGAAGCAACACGTGCAGCCAATTTCGCTGGTATTTTTTCCAGTACAATTGCAAAGCAACCTATTTCTTCCAGAAAATGAGCATCTTCAATTAGCTTATTTGCTTCGGCCTCTTCTTTGGCCCGAACAGTATATGTGCCAAATTTATTGATAGATTGTGGCGTTAAACCCAGATGTCCCATGATTGGAATACCGGCCGATAAGATACGTTCAAGTGATTCACGTATTTCAGAACCTCCTTCCAGCTTTAAGCAATCTGCACCGGTTTCTTTCATGATACGCACAGCCGAAGCTAAAGCTACTTTAGCATCTCCCTGGTAAGTACCGAATGGCATATCTACAACCACAAGGGCTCTTTTTACAGCTTTTACGACCGAAGTTCCATGGTAAATCATCTGATCTAAAGTCATAGGAAGAGTTGTTACATTTCCAGCCATAACATTTGAAGCAGAGTCACCCACTAAAATTACATCCATTCCAGCCTCGTCAATAACTTTGGCCATTGAATAGTCATAAGCAGTCAACATGGAAACTTTCTCTCCTCTCTGTTTCATCTCTACGAGACGATGAGTCGTCACTTTTCTGTTATCTTCCGATTGATGTACTGACATTATTTATCATTTTTTTATTATAGGATGCCGCAAAGGTATCTATTTTATTTTTATATTTGTGGTAGTCTGAGGATATTTAACTGACCATCAGTTTATTTTGAAGACTCTCGCATGAAAAGGGCAATGGATAAGTAAGTAGAAAGTGCTTAGATACACTTAGTTTTTCATGCATTCAAATAACTCTGTTATCTATTTGCAAAGATAAGATTTACATGTTAATTAGCAAAAGATTAAAATAGTTTTCTGCTATAAACACAAAAGGCTTTCTTACTCGGAAAGCCTTTTGTGTTTATAGCACTATTTCAAATTATTCCTTTACCCTTCTAGGAAAATAACATTTTGTTCCGTCCGGTGAAAGGAAAAAATCAAATGTTTCCGTTGCCCTCTTATTTGTTATCGGTTCGTCGATTGAATAAGTACATCGAACAATAATCATCAAAATATCGCTTGCATCTCTGTTCTCGTATCTTTCAAGTCCTTCTGGTGTGGTTTCTTTAAGCACATTAATCTGTTCTTTTGTTTTGTCAATGCTGGACTGATAAGAATTTATCATAGTTTGAGATGGTCTATAGGCGGCCTTCGCTTTTTCAATGTTTTCCGTAAATAAGCTAACAGTTTTTTCAAGTGAGGCCATCTGCTTGTCCCTCTCGGTATTAAAATTGTCTGTGATTATTTTAATACTATCCATAACGGTTACGCGGCGTACGTCTTCCAGCTTTTCCACTTTAAAATTCATATTCAATTTCATTCCTCTACTGTCGGTTTGCGCGAAATCGGCAATTACTTTTTCATATTTTCCCGTTGTACCCTCCACAGGAGAACAAAAGGGAAACCAATGATAACAAAATGATTCTTTTCATCTTCTTATTTTTTTTAAGTCTGTTGCTATTATTTCTTATCGTTGTCTTTATCTTTTCCCCCAGGCTTGGTATTCTCCATCCGTTTACGTATTTCTTCCCGCAGGCGGTCAAGGAATGGTGTGGGCTGGTTACGGATACGCATATCATAGAAATTGCGGGCTATATTGTTACCCAGATCTATATTGAATATACTCTCAAAATAAGCTGCAATCTGTATTATGGGGATTTTCCCGTTGTTAAAGCAGCCTTCGGTATCAAGAGCATAAATCAATTCGATGAGATCGGTTTTACTGCCCGTCCATGTCAACTTTACTTTCGGGAAAGAAGTTGCGCTGGGTTTTTGCATATAATTATCCAGCAGTTCCAGTTCCGAAAGCAGATATGCCTGCAGCATATCATTTGCCATAATCTTGGCAACTTTAAAATCCGCGTTAGTCGAAAACTGCGGATCGCGTTCATAGTAGAACGTTTCAAGATATTGTTCAGTATCGGGTTGACCGCGAACGAAATAGGCAGCATCAAGGTATGTCGCGCCCGAACGATAATACCGATAAAAGTCCAATATCTTGTCGTTGAAATCCTGAATGACGTCCAGTTTCTTTTTCAGGTATTCCTTTTGAGCCTCCACGCTGGCAACCGGACGGTGCATCTCGATATTATATACTTTCCTGTAATAGATCAGGTGGCAGAATATTTTAGGTTTTACCTCTTTGAAAAAGAGTATTTCCTCATCTTCATTCTGAAACTGGTATGCTATGATAAATTCCTTCAATCGGTCGAAACCCTCACCCAATACATGGGAGGCATCGAGAGACTTTTTCAGGATATTCTTATCTTCGGCTTCGATCTGCTGAATCTGCTGCCTGATCTCCTTTTGTAGTTTATCGATAAAATTTATCATGATTATAAATTGAAGTTCTTAATATTTTTATGGCTTCATAAGGTATTACTTGTATATTAAATGTATATGCTAAACCTACTCTATATGTGCCAGAACAACCT
The DNA here is from genome assembly GCF_013409575.1 of Macellibacteroides fermentans. NCBI lineage: Bacteria > Pseudomonadati > Bacteroidota > Bacteroidia > Bacteroidales > Porphyromonadaceae > Macellibacteroides > Macellibacteroides fermentans. Next base: position 236,012 of record NZ_JACCCY010000001.1, read on the forward strand.
ATAGGCGGTGCTGCATAAGGAATTCCTTTAAAACTGAAAACTGGCAATATTTCCGTCTGACACTCCGCGTACAATTCCGTAGTTGGTACGAACTTTAAGCGCTGTAGCATCTTTGTCAACTGCTTCTTGAGCTTGCAATGCGCTAGTAATAACAATAATGCTTTTTTCATATTGAACGTTTAAAATGATTATCTATTAGCCGTGAATTTGTATATAACCTGTAAAAGGCAGAGTTACTATTCCCAAGCTATTTTTACGAATATTCAATCACATGTTTTCATCCTTTCAGACATTATTGATAATGCTTTAGTCGGTCAGTACATTAGAGTCCTTCAAAGATTTTGAAATCATACTATGTTATTCAATCTTAGCTATTCTTTGTATCATTGTTACTCCCAGATCAAAAGCAGCTTTACAATCCAATGGAAATTGTGTACGACGATATTCGGACTTTTCATTTTCATCCCAATAAGTTGCAACATATTTGTTATAGTCCGTATATTGATAGGTATTATATGCACAAAGCCTTTCCGGTTGTTGTCCGAATACATTCCAAACATACCTTTCAATTTCGTTTAAGATAACCGGATAATTGCCTTTTTCCATGATATCCTTAGTCACATTCATCGTATAAATAAAAGCAGTCTGTAAACTTTTAGGAGCAAGATTGCCTTCATGTTCAGCATCAAATGAAAGATACTGATATATAAGTCTTTCAAGAAATCCGCGCAATTGTGCGGTAATTTCATGAAAATATATCGGTGAGCCAAAGACAACAATATCTGCATGAGAAACCATTTCTAAAAGGTCTGTTATATCATCACGTACAATACATTTACCATATGTGGAACCTTTTCGATGACAGGCAAAACAACTTATACACCCTTGATATTTGTAATCGTATAAATGAAAAAAATTAGTCTTAATATCTTTGCCTGTTGATGAAGCACCTTCAATGAAATTTTTCAACATTGTAGCTGTATTCCATTTTTTTCGAGGGCTTCCGTTAATGACTGTAACTTTAATCATTCCTCTATTCTTTTCTTATTTACTTTTTCTTAAAAGAAGACATCCATTTGACTATTTCCGGATCGCGATGGCTGAAAAATAAACTTTTATTCGTATCCAAGGATTTAATCATTTCCATGTCTTCTGCTAACAGTTCAAAATCGAACACATTGATATTTTCAATTATCCGTTCTTTTTTTACAGATTTAGGAATCACGACCACACCACGCTGGATTAACCAACGAAGTATAACCTGGGCGACAGACTTATTATATTTCTTACCAATCTCCAGCAATTTCTCATTCTGAAACAAGTTATTCTTTCCTTCGGCAAACGGAGCCCAAGATTCCATCTGTACACCGTTTTCTTTCAAAAACTTCAGGTCTTCTTCTCGTTGGTAAAAAGGATGAGTTTCAATCTGGTTTACAGCGGGTGCAATCTCATTGTTTGCTAACAAATCCATTACCCTGTCAGTATAGAAATTACTTATACCTATAGCCCGTATTTTACCTTGTCTGTTAAGTTCTTCCATCGCTCGCCACGAACCATATACATCTCCAAATGGTTGATGAATCAGATATAGGTCAAGATAATCAACTTGCAGTTTATTCATAGATAATTCTGCAGCTTTTAATGTCTGTTCATATCCGGCATCGGCAATCCATAGCTTAGTCGTGATAAACAAGTCTTTTCTATCTATGCCGCTTTCATGGATGGCTTCGCCTATAGCTTCCTCATTTTGGTAGGCAGCAGCCGTATCGATAGAACGGTAACCTGCTTCGATAGCAGTTAATACTGTTTGTTTACACTCTTTAAAATCAGGTATCTTGTAAACACCGATTCCTAAAACAGGCATTTCAACACCATTATTTAATTTTACTTTTTCCATTTTCAATTTATTTTAATTATATCCTTGAACGAATATTTTTTCATTCTTTGAATTGTCCTTACATAGCCAAACAAATAAACTCTATAACATATACGATCTTTCATTACTCTACCCCTCCCAATTTTTCAAAGCTTTAATAAAAAGAAGGTTTGTCCCAATTGGTATCGGGTTCGCTTACACCGATGCTTGATTTTATATATTTTCCTCCTTGATCTTTTAATATGTCTACGATCAACTGCGAAACGGCTTGACGGGTTACTTGTGCTCCTTGAAAGGGTTCACCTTTATTTGTAAGGTGATATTTACAGTTGCCGGGCTGGTTGTATAGCCAGGTAAGACGCAGAATAGTATAGTCCAGTTCGGGAGTTTCCACCAGTGCAACAGTATCTTTATGGAGCTGAATACCTCTGTCACCTACCATGCGACGATTCCAATCGCCGAAAGCTCCCGGTACTTCATCATAAATCCCCAGAATGGATGCTGCAATAATCCGTTTTACACCGACTGCTTTCATCGCTTTTACAATGGTTTCAACACCTTTCTTATCGTTCATGTCATTGAGATAGATGGCATCAACGCCTTTCATGGCATCCACCAAATGAGCATAATCCGAAAAATCACCGTTAGCCAGCGATACCCTTTCGGAAGCCAGGTCTTTTAATCTGTTGGAAGCGTTGCGGGCATATAGTACCAAATCATTCTCAGTCTGTTCGATAAGGTCTTTAGCAAGCATACGCCCAATTTGCCCTGCCGCCCCCAATATTAATATTTTCATTTATTATATCATTATAGTTGTTGAACAGTAGGTCTGAATAATACTTCGTTTACATCCACATCTTCGGGTTGACTGATAACAAATGATACAGTCCTTGCAAACGAATCAGCAGGTATCGCATTTTGTTCGTAATATTTATGGATACCCTCGGCTATATCAGGTGCGGTAATACTATTGGGCAAATCAGTCGCAACCGCTCCCGGCGAAATTACTGCCACGCGAATATTGTATGGTTTTACCTCCTGCCTCAATGCTTCTGAAATTACACGGACAGCATATTTTGTAGCCGAATAAACAGCTCCGCCCGGACTGATTGTATGACCTGCTACTGAAGATACGTTGATAAATTGCCCCGATTTTTGTTCTTTCATATATGGCAGGGCTGCTGCAATACCATATAAAACTCCTTTGATATTAACATCAATGGCTTGATTCCAGTCGTCTATCTTAAGATATTCCAATGGAGAGAGCGGCATTAATCCGGCATTGTTAATCATCACATCAATACGCCCGAATTCTTGAACGGCGGCATCTACCAGTTTTTTTACCTGCAGATGATCTGTTACATCTGTTTCAACGGCAAGAGCCTTTCCCCCATTCTTAATCAGTTCGTTTGCCAATGTGTCAATACGGTCTTTACGACGTGCTCCTAATACGACAACTGCTCCCTGTCCTGAAAGATAGCGTGCTGTTGATTCTCCTAAGCCGCTACTGGCTCCTGTGATTACAGCTACTTTTCCTGTTATATTTTCGATCTTGCTCATATTTCTTTTTATAATTATTGAAAACTCTATTTCTTATAGCTGTTATATTCTTCATCGGTCACAGGTTCCATCCAAACAACCGAACCTTTATGAGATTGTGAAGTGATAGCTATGTGTGTAAATTCACTATCAGGAGATGCACCGTGCCAATGGATAACATCGGGTAATATTTCAACCACATCTCCGACATTAAGTAGTTGTATTGGTTTTTCTTTTTCCTGATAATATCCTGTTCCTTTTGTACAAAGCAGGATTTGACCTCCAGGATGTGAATGCCAGTTATTTCTTACACCAGGTTCAAATACTACATTTCCAATTGTCAAATCAAAATTATCTTTGTCGGTAACCAACATTTGAAGCCATGCTGTCCCACTGAAATAATCGTTATTGATGGCTTCTCCTTTGGGAAATATCTGATTTATTTCATTGCTACTTGAAGTTTCCATTTTATCATTGTTTTTTTGATTATTACAACAAGCAGTAAATGCCAAATTTACTGCTAATAACACAGAGACAAGAGGTAGAATAGATTTTATTTTATATTTCATCATTCTGAATTTTAAAGGTTCGTTTGATAGAAGTTTACTAATTTATTTACGGCTTGCGATACATATTCGGGTTTCCAATAGGTTTGTATATGAGTAGCTCCATCAATCAAAAATAACTCTTTGTTTTTTGCATTGGTAGCTTTGCTAAACGCCTCGTCTGTCATATATTTCGTATCGGCTTTGCTTCCGGCTATCATCAACAAAGGCTGATTGATTAAATCCATATTTGCAGCAGCATCCCAAGTCATTAAGTCGAGCAGGCTACTCATTGTATATAGAAAGGTAGAGTTTGGATGTGCATAGGTTCTATAATAATACAGGTATCCTTCCCTGTACAGGTCAGTCGATGTTCTAGCTATTTCTTCGTCTGTAATACTTGCTACACCTGCATAAATGATTTTACCACCTGCGGCTTCTTGAGCTCTAGCATCTGTGGCTTGTTGTAACCGCTCCTGTATGGTAGCCAATTGAGAATTCTGAAATCCGTTACGTCTTACTTCACCCGAATTGAACATACTTAATGTTGCTACTGCCTTAAATCGTTTGTCAGACTGGGTTGCCTTTAAAGTATAACCCCCTCCGCCACAAATACCAAGAATGCCCAAACGGTTTGCATCTACCCCTTTATATTGGGTAATAAAGTCTGCCATACCGTGAATGTCTTCAGTACGGTAGGCAGGATTATCCGTATGACGCGGTTCTCCGCCGCTTGCTCCCTGATATGCTGCATCTGCGGCAAGGGTTATATATCCTGCTTCCGCTAAACGCTGTGCATATAATCCCGCGGTCTGCTCTTTGACACCACCATTTGGATGCGCTACCACCACAGCAGGATACTTTTTAGAAGGGTCATAACCGGCAGGTGTATAAACATTTGCAGCAATATCAATCCCGTTTAGTTTATACGATACGGGGTGAATATTTGCTTTTCCTTTTACATTTTCTGTAATTGCTCCTTCATATACCAAAGTATATGGATTTTGTTTTTGTGTTGTTTGAGCATTTGCTGTGCTTATTGTCAATGACATAGCTATTGCGATTATTAAAATTAATGTTTTCATTATTGTTTTATTTAGTTATTTCTTGTTTTTAGAATTTCATCCAGTACTTTTTGCGCATCGGATGCTTTTTCTTCTCCAATGGCTGATTTAATAACCTTTACAAATTCTTGCAACTGTCCAGGCGTTAGACCAACATTTAACGAAATGGTTAAATGGCCTTTGAGCATAGGTTCTGCATCACCAATAGCACTGATTACGGAAATCGTAACTAATTCTCTTTGGGCATAGGTCAAAACATCGCGTTCGAATATATCTGCAAACAAATGCTCTTTGAGGAAAGTGTCTATTGTAGGGGCAAAAGCCGAATAACCCGAAAGCGTATCGGGCTGCGGTGCGCCTGTCAGTTCGCCCAGAATCTTTTTTCCACGTTCGTACTTACTGCCTTCTTCATTAATCGGCGATGCTTCCCGTCCCGGATTGTCATTAATACCATTGGCTTTACGCTCATCCAATACAGTCATAAAGGTTTGCAGCCCCCGAATACTTCTCGGAAATCCACAGTAAGCATACAAGTGTACCAATCCTTCTTTTATTTCGTTGACGGTCAGACCGGCTTCGAGACCTGCAACAAGTTCCGGTTTTAGTCTTTCTAAATCTCCTTTGGCAGTAAGTGCGGAGATCGTAATTATCTTTTCTTGTTTCTTATCTAACATATCATTCTGTGCATTTGCGTTACCTGATATCCCCAATAATATCGTAATTATACAGATCAAATTCACTTTTATCATAACCGATTTATTAAATATTTTTTACTCAATCATTCTCTATTTTCCGACTCTTTTGGCAAATTCTTCCGGGTATCTGTTCCCTGTTACATGGATATGCTCTAATCTTTCATTGATTTTGGCAATTTCCTGAGTTGACAATTCAGTATCAATACTTCCGATATTTTCATCTATCCTCTCAGCTTTTCTTGTACCCGGAATAGGGACAATCCAGGGTTTAGTAGCTAATACCCATGCCAAAGCAATCTGTGGTGCTGTAGCATTCTTTTCTATTGCCAGTTCTTTTACAAACTCAACTAATTTTTGATTTGCAGCTAATGCTTCCGGAGTAAAACGTGGAAAGCCGGGTCGCAAATCATCTTTACCAAAAACCGTATCTTTATTGAAAGAGCCGGTAAGAAATCCTTTTCCAAGAGGGCTGAATGGAACAAATCCTATACCGAGTTCTTCTAAGATAGGGAACAACTCTTTTTCCGGCTCGCGCCACCACATAGAATATTCACTTTGGACGGCAGTCAATGGGAAAACGGCATGTGCCCTCCTTATTGTTTGTACTCCGGCTTCGGATAACCCCCAATGAAGTATCTTACCCTCCTGATACAACTCTTTCATTGTTTCCGCCACATCTTCTATCGGCACATTGGGATCAACACGATGCAGGTAATATAAATCGACATAATCGGTCTTTAATCGTTTCAGGGAACCTTCAATGGATTTTCGTATCTCTTCCGGCTTTCCATCAACAACCTGTTTACCGTCTATAGTCTTTATACCGCATTTAGTCGCAATGATTACATCTCTCCGGTATGCTTCCAATGCTTTGCCTAACAATTCTTCATTAGTAAAAGGACCATATACCTCTGCTGTATCAAAGAAATTTATTCCTTTTTCCATTGCATGATGGATGACCTGTATCATTTCTTTTTCATCTGAGGCAATTCCATATCCATGACTCATCCCCATACAACCAAGACCGATTGCAGAAACCTCTAAATCTCTACCTCCTAATATTCTTTTTTTTATTTTCTTCAATATTTAATTCCGATGTTATTTCATTGTGTTAGTTACCTTTTCTATCACGTCTAGCCGTGCTTTTTTAGGATCGGGTGTACCAACAGTCAATCCATCAAGTTGGAATTCCAGAATCTCGTTTTTTTGGTGATTGTAAAGAGGCCATTCAGGTAAATCTTTGCCATTCGGATTACCTGTCTTTGCAAAATTAGCCCAATAGGTGTTCATCATCCTTGCCACTTCCCGGTCTTTGTCTGTAGTAATCTCCGCTCCCCAACGAGAACTTAGTTTATTAAATACATATGGGATTTCAGAACCATGAGGTGCGCCATTGGGCATTCGCTCTTGCTGTGATAAAGGCACATACGAGAACAAATAAATATATGCAGGTGTTCCGTTTTCGGCAAAAACATTCGCAGTGAATCGGGCAGGTTCTGCCCACACTTTGTCGGTGGTGACCATTGTAAGCAGTTTGCCAAAATCGGTTATGCCAGTAGGGTCATAGGCTGCAATAGCCTCATTTATATAACCTCCAAACATTGACAACAGTTGCTCTTTTGAATTGGCATTAATGAAGCCTCCCGGTACTTCCGCACTATTTGAGCCGATAATGAGCGGGATGTGCGGTGGTCTTCCTGCCTCATAGGCACTTTGTGCTGTTTCTACTACCAATTTTCCGTCAAGGATTGGACCTGAATAAATAGGAAGTCCTCCATCCTCATTGGTTTCTTGTCCTCCATCTACAATATCCTCTACACTTAATGAGCGAAGCTTTTCAAGAGCCGTAGCATCAACACCTTCGATTCCATGTTTTCGAGCAAAATTTCTGCCAATTGTTTCTGCTGAAACAGGGTAATACGGATCGGAATTTTCTTTACGTATCGACCTACCGGTAAGTACTCCGTCACGACCACCACCGGATTCAATAATCGCTTTATGGAAAAGTCCTTTTGCAAATGGTATCGTCAGTAGTGAATGGACAGAAACGCCACCAGCAGACTCGCCAAAAATGGTAACATTATCCGGATTACCTCCAAATGCAGCGATATTTTCCTGTATCCATTTGAGGGCAGCAATCTGATCCATATAAGCATAACTACCCTTTGGTTCTTCCGGAAATTCTTCACTCAATGCAGGAAAAGCAAAATGCCCAAGACGTCCAAGTCGATAGTTAAAAGTTATCAGAATAATACCTTGTTTGGCAAATTCTTCTCCTGAAGTAGATTCACCGGAACCACTTCCACCAACGAAACCTCCACCATGTATCCACACCATAACCGGTAGTTCATCTTCTGGCTTCGTTCCGGAAGGTAACCATATATTCAGGAAAAGACAATCTTCAGATGAACCCTCAGCTATTCCTCCTGAACTTCGTGGCCAACCTGCTTGTGCACAATTTGCCCTATACTCACTTGCATCAAGCTCTCCTTGCCATGCGGGTACTGGTTGTGGTGGTCGCCAACGATATTTACCTACAGGTGGTGCAGCATAAGGAATTCCTTTAAAGCTAACAATACCCTCTTGTTCTATACCTCTCAAAATTCCTGACGTTATACGAACCTTAACCGTTGTATTTTGATCTATTTGAACAATAGATTTTTGAGCCAACAACGATCCGCTGATGATACTTAAAGCTAAAGCTGTTAATATCTTTTTCATGTCATATTTCAATTTACCATTCATTTTACCTACCTTCTTACTCCTTATTCATTGTTCTATTCATGGCGACGAAGGCAGCTTTTTATGGAAGAATATATTCAAAGAATCAACATTATATTCAGCTTTCCATTACCTCTTTTGCTTGAACAAAGTAATAAGTTCCTATTTGTGTTAGGGTATTTTTTTAGAGCATATAAAAAATGTATATATTTAATGCTATTTATTTATCTATCTATGCTATCCTTTTATGACATAATTATTTATTAGTCATTCAAACTTCATATTGACAAATCCTTGCTTTTGTTCAAGCGTCATATTAAAGAAGCGTTTCTCTTTATTCAGTGAACGCATGGCGGCCATTTCATCATCATTGAGGGCAAAGTCAAAGATTTCAATATTTTCCTTGATGTAATTAGGATTAGTTGCACCGGGAATTACCGAAAATCCTTCCTGAATATGCCAGCGTAGAATAATCTGTGCCGGAGTCTTTCTATGTGCAGCAGCGATTATCTTAATAACAGGATCTTTGAACAGTGCGCCTTCACTCATAGCACCGCCCAGCGGAAACCAACATTCAACTGCTATGTTGTAGGGTTTTACTTTTTCGCGAATATCTATTCGTTGTGCATAGGGATGACATTCAATTTGCAACGCAACAGGTTTTATTTTCATATTATCAACAATGGCATGGAATGCTTCATCACTGTCATCAAAATTGCTGATACCCAATGCCCGTACTTTTCCACTTGCTACGGCTTTCTCCATATCTTTCCAGGCACCGACAAAGTCTCCGACTGGTTGATGGACGTATAGTAAGTCAATATAGGTTGTTTGCAGACGAGCCAACATTTTATCTATTGCTTCCATCGTTATGCCTTCTCCATATTCAGAAGGCCAGATTTTGCTGGTAATCCAAATTTCTTCACGAGGAACGCCACTCTCTTTAACCGCTGAGCCGACCCCTGATTCGTTCCCGTAGGCGTGGGCTGTGTCTATATGGCGATAACCGGCCTTTAAAGCCACAAGGCAAGCCTCTTTACAGGCTTCATTTGATGCTGTGAACGTTCCAAGTCCGAATTGAGGCATTTCCAAACCATTATTCAGTTTTATCATTGGAACATTTGCATTCACAACTTGTGCATTCGTAAAATGTACACTTCCAAATAGCAGAATTGCTATTAACGTAAAACATTTTTCTGAGATTTTCATATCGTTATTTTTTATAATTTGAAGGATTTTTCTATTTATTCACCTAATAATCTGGTAAATGAGAGTGATCCTAACTTCCACTTACCATCTATCAATACATATACTTCCGTTACCATAAATGGATTTACAACTTCATTGCCACCGACAACGGCAGTCAAGCGAATCCGATCTAAAATGATTGCGGTGTTACTAATAAATCGAACTGATGTTTCTTGTATTTCTGCATGCTTGTAATGGATACCGCCACTCTTGATCGTATTCAGTTCCTGTTCCTTATTCATCGTTCCGCCCATGTGGACAAAGACAGCTTCGTCATGAAAAAGGTTATTCAGCGAATCCACATTTTTGTCAGCCATCCATTGCCATTTAGTTTTTGACAAATCTAGAAGTTCCTGTTTCGTCTGCTCACAGTTTGTTGTTTGTCTCTGTGCATAAGACGTCTGCATACTTAGCATCAATATACTGAATGCGAGAAATAATACTTTTGATATTCTTTTTTTCATGACAATTTTTATTTATTGATTATTAAACCTATTTCTTTCAACCAAGGTTCTACATCCGCATTCCCATTCGTTGAACCAAAACCTTTCAAATGTTTGGAGTCAGGGGTTAGTTCTACTATTTTAGCCAAGGTTTCATCCCTGTATGTTGCACCATAAGTGCAAAACGGTATAATTGTTTTCCCTTTAAAACTGTAATTTTCGCTTTCCAAAAATGACCAGATAGCCATAGGCGCTGTATGCCACCAGACAGGGCAACCAACAAAAATCGTATCGTATTGATCCAAATTCTCTACTGTCATCTTTAGTTCCGGACGAATTCCATTATCGCGTTCTGCTTTGGCTACTTCGGTATGTGGTGTGTATTCACTTGGGTAAGTATTTACCGTTTCAATCCGGAAGAGGGTTCCTCCTGTATGTTTGGCAATATTTTCCGCCATCTGTTTTGTTTTCCCTGTCCAACTAAAATAGGCTATCAGAATTTTTCGTTCTGTGGCTCCGGTATTTGTTTGCTCTTCCTTTACAGAAGAACGGTTGTTGCCTGAATATGCCACAGGGCATATTACCAACATTATCAATAGAGTTAAAAATAGATTTTTCATATATCTTTTTTTGATTAATATTTCTTATTCTTTAATATGTCTTTGCCAAAAGCGGACAGCTAAATCCAGCCATCCTTCGGCATCTGTACCTGTTCCGAGGCCGAATCCGTGTCCGGCAGTCTGATACCTGCGATATTCAACATCTACACCTGCATTTCGTAAATTTTCGACACGCCTTTCCACAGTATTCACATTGGCTATTCCATCGTTTGCCGCAACGGTTATAAATGAAGGTGAAAAATTACTTGAATAAGTTGATTGCCCGGTATAAGCAATGACTGCTGTGGCAGGTTTTGGCAAATTATCTCCCTTATAAGCAGACACACCGCTTAAAGCAATGTTTCCTGCCATACGCGCCCCAGCTGAGCCACCCCATACTGAATAGTTCTTGCTGCTTACTCCGAGAATAGCAGCATTACGAAAGATATAAGATATCGCTGTTGCCAAATCTTCCGTAGCATATTGTTCACTACCGATACGGTAGCGTATCACAAAAGCATTCAGTCCTAATTCGCTTATTCGCTGTGCCAAAGGGAAGCCTTCGTGAAGTGAACCGACATACGAAAAACCTCCACCGGGACAAACTACCGCAAAAGGAGCATTGGGATTTCCCCGAAAGAAGAAAATTCCCGTATTTCTTTTAGCCGGATCTTGCTGCTTTTGTTGTTCCGTATAAATATCATAAAAGATCGTTTTACCTTTATTTACCTCATCTATCATGTAATTTACCGAACCAACGATTACGTCCGGACGGACATTTCCGTGATACGGCATAAGGGAACCTACATTGGAGATCGGCGTATTATAATAAGACGAATTATCGTCACGGGATAAGAGTAATTCCCCAAACCCATTAAAAGCAGGATGATTGACGATATCACGTACATAATCATTTGTAGTCAGGTGTGTTCCCATATCCGTATTATTTTCGTCACCGTCATTTTCGTTTGTGTTGCCGTTTTCTTCAACAACGGTCGTGTTCGGCTTGTCTCCGTCGCAAGCCGAGACAAAACAGCTACACATCAACAACGTTATCATACAGATTATCTTCATCGTAAATTTCCCTATTAAACGCGTAAATGCGAGTACGGAGAGTTCCCATTTGCTATTTTCTAATTGTCCTGTTTTCATCATCAAACGATTTATCATATTCTAATTATTCATCTTCATTCCAAAACCAGCATAGCCCGTTGTAAGTATATTCCGTTGACGCACGGCCATCGTGAGCATATCCGTCTTTCACGCTGTAAGCAAAATTTCCGTCCTGCTTGTTGTTAGCCTCAATGAAATACGGGGAATTCCGCATTTTGTTTACTCTGTTATTGTCATACGAATAGGCAAAATCTGCTGTTCCTGTGATAACCCAAACGAAAAAGTCGTCCTTGTCGTGATTCCCGGCTGCCGCAAAGATGTTATCCTCGTCCAGTGAGGTTCCACAGCTCATAGGCAGGAAATACCTGAAATAATCCAGGCAATATTGGAATGTGCGCCAAGCCGCGACCGAACCCATAGAAAATCCACCAAACCCTCGATGATCGTGTGACGCCTTCAGGCTTTCAGGAGACGAACTTTGCGCAAAGGTTGAATATGTACTTTCTACCGCCGGAATAAGGTCGTTTAAGAGTTCATTATGATAATTCCTGTTTAGTTCAAGCGCAAGGCTGAAATTTCCACTGTCTTCGGAACTTGTATTGTTGTAAGTCGGGCAAATAATGATAAGCGGATGCATTCTCCCGTTCTCTATGGCGTTATCAAGAATATTCTTGAAGACACTCGGCTGCCCGGGTGTGCCAAGAGTCGATGTTTCATTGCCCCAGCCGCCGTGCATCAGATAAAAGGCATTGTACCTGTTTTCGTTAGAGTACGCATACGGCAGATATACAATTGCGCGTTTTGTCAGTTTCCGGGTTTTCTGTTCGTAGGTCATTGATTCGTAGGTCTCGTAAGTAAACTCAACTAATGTGCCTCGCTGATTTGCCGCTTGGTAATACGCTTCAGGAATTGTTTCAAGTTCCTGTGGAATCAAATGAGTAACTTCGGCGGGTGGCGTTTTATCCTCATCCCCATTGTCTGAAACGGGATCATTTTTTCCACATGCCGAAAAAGACAACGCAGCGAACAGTAGTGCCATGTTGCTAATTCTTCTTCTTATTATTTTTGTTATTCTCATGAGACGTTTGATTTTTAATCAAGTCCTTTTTCTTTCATCCAATCCGAAAGCAAGTCTGCAATTTCGATATTGTTCAGATCAGACATGAGGAAATGTGTATTACCATATATGCCTATCTCAGGTAATTCCACCAGAGTAGCATCTCCGCCATGACGGTTAATCGCTTCTACAAAGAGGCGTCCCAAAGCCAGACGTGTACGCCAATTCTCCGCGCCGAGGTCGTTGCTTACTTCTTTCCCGATATTATCTCCGAAATACAAGACAATAGGTATTTGTGTCAGTTTCTTAAAGTCTGCCATCGGAATTTCGATACCGGACAATACGCCTGTACGTCCTGTAATGGGTTCAGGCAGTTCTCCTTCGGGAAATAAGTAGGTACCCGGTTCATACGATACGATAGCCTTCACATTACTGCTCTTTACCCCTGCGAACCATCCGGGTAAACCTCCTTGAGAATGCGTTATAAGAATACCTTGACCTATTTTATTGAAAAGCTCTACCATGCTGTTTGTTATCACATTGGCATCAAAACCGCCTGTGTTGGGAGTCATCTGGCGGAAGAAATTCTCCAGGCTTTTTTTATCTCGTGGAAACTGTACATTATCGAAATAGTTCGGCCAAATACCGATACGGAATATTTCGTACCACATCTGTTCATCAGCAATGGGTTCTATGGTTGCAGCAACGGTGCTTCGCCCTGCTTTTCCCCTGCGGGGTTGGTCTACCAGATAGGTACTGAATCTTCTTCGTGAAAATATATTCTGGAAACCTTCACGTCCGTCCGCTGTGGTTTCCCATGTCCTTGCCGATTGTCCTGCACCATGTAGAAATACGAGGGGATATTTGCGGGAATTATCAGGTATTTGATAAAATACATAAGCATGGTCGCCGTGAAAGGTTTGTCCATCAGGGTAAGGTTTGAAATTATCAAACTTGTTTGCATCATAAGTCCCCGGATTTTGGATGATTGTTCCGCCAACGGAAAAACTGCCTTGTTCTTTCAGTACAAGCAATCCGTCTGTCTGATTATCCGTCTGCCCTTTACATCCCCAAAAGAGGCATAGTGCTATTATTATCAATATTGCTGCATGTTTCATATTCTTTCTTTTAAGAAGTTTATATTATCACAATACAAAATTATGCACAATAAATACCTATGTAAATAGACAGATTACGGATTCTTATACCATTATTACTGATTTGATTTAATTTACAAAATGAGCAGGCTTATTGCCATGACCGCCATTCCGGCCACAAATCCGGAAATGGAATAATGATGATGTCCATATTTTTCGGCGCCCGGCAGTAGCTCATCTACCGAGATAAAGACCATAATTCCGGCAACGGCGGCTATCAACATTCCCTGTCCGTAATTGTTCATATATTTCATTATAAAAAATATCATGGAAGTCTGCCCAGCGGCTCAGCCATTCCCGACAGGAACGACAGCCAAAAAGTTTTTGAAAGGTTTTTAATTGAAATGTTCATTGTAGAATAACATTACGGTTGATTATGATCTATCCAAAACAATAAAAAAACGAAAGAAACCTTAAAAGGCTTAGACTTGTCCTGTTTCCCTTTTTCAACAAAAAAAATTATTAAAATAAATTCCATATTTGGGTTGTAATAAAGCACACAACAAAACCCAGTATTAGAGGAAGAATACTTGCCACGAATGTCCATTTGGCACTGCCTGTTTCCTTGTAAATTGTATATATCGTTGTACTGCAGGAAGCCCTGATTTCGTCCAACTGTCGGTTAATCTCATTTGAGGTATGGCTTTTCCCTGTGGCGCGGCCGGATGCCCATAGGTCTGCCGGAACGGTCATTTTTGCACTAAAGATGGTTTCGGAGAATTTACCGATTGAAAGCCTTGCCATTACTGGGCTTTTACCATCCTTTTTCGTTTCATTTCTTTTCAGGTAGAAAGACACCTTTACTTCCTGTTTCATGACTCTGTTATTTAAGTGTAAAATTACTTGTAACAGATTTATTTTCAGTAATATAAATTGAGGAGCCAATGGGCAAAAAATCCCAATTTTCTATTAAAAATCCATCTTTTCGCCGTTAGTGCGAAAAAAGGGTTATTTTTGAAAGACGATTTTAGAAAAACAAGCGCTCTTTGAGGTCATTATCTTTATTCAGGTTGTTTTTGCATCCTAATCCGACTAACCAAAAAGGCAGTATTTAGGTAGCAAATCTTCCGCTTAACTGCTCTTTATTCTTCCACCTTGCCGATATTCGACTATGAGAAAAATAGAGAGGAATAATGATTAATGAGCCTAAACTCCAAATACTTACCTCTATTCTTCCTAATTTTGCCTATCTTTGCGAGATTCTGTATATATTTGTGAAAATATTAACTCAATAAATTCTAATCACCTATGGGAAGAAGGCCTAAATACACTCTGGTACAAAAACTTAAGAATGACTTAACTGAGTCTTTTAACAGAGCGAACGGGATTCAGTCTGCCGAACTTTTTACTATGTTATTTGAAGTATTAAATGAACAAAAGTCTAAAATAACACCCTCAGTAACTATAACCGAAACTGATCCCGATTTATCCATAGAGGCATTTGAAAAATTATCTCTTATTGAAATTATGAAATTACAAGGAAAGCTCAATCGACTGGCCATGCGTAAAAGAAGAGATGAATAATTTCGACAATATAACAGAAGAAGGGGAATGAATATATTCCCCTTCACTATTTATAGCTTATATATTTGAACAATCAGAAATAACATTTTAGAATCAAAATAATGATACTTGACATATGATTACAAATGACTTACTTAAACAAATCCAATTTATTAAAGAGATAGATAAAATCAAATACATTCAACGTCGCACCTGTTTACTCAACAGCGACCGTCCCGAAAATGATGCAGAACATAGCTGGCATTTAGCTCTGATGGCAATAGCTCTTTCTGAACATGCAAACAAACCGGTCGATATCCTGAAAGTTATAAAAATGGTTTTAATACATGATATAGTTGAAATAGATTCCGGAGATGTATTTGTTTATGACAAATCAAAAAGCCATAAAAATACAGAAGAAGAGTTTGCTGCTGCAAAACGAATTTTCGGACTATTACCGGAAAATCAGGCTAAAGAATTGATTGATCTCTGGAAAGAATTTGAGGATGGAGAGACTGATGATGCAAAATTTGCCAAATCATTAGACAAATTTGAACCTTTGTTGCAGAACTTCTCTAATAACGGCGGTACATGGGATAAGTATAATGTTACTTATAACGAAGTATACACCCAAAAAAAATCGATCAATAAAGGATCGGACACACTTTGGGAATATGCTGAGAATCTTTTAAACGAATCTGTAGACAAGGGTATCTTGAAGAAATAAATTATTAATAATGCGAATCAGTAGTTGAAATCACTTGCTGATTCATTTAGTTAAAATGTTGTTATACAGTTTATTATTACATTAAAATATTTCTTAATCTCCCTGGAAATCAGTATCTTAGAAGAATAAAACCACTCATTTTTCTAATTATGATTCCCAAGGAGAAAGAACTTAAGCTTATAAAAATATATATGTATATCTGCGATATCTATGAGTCTTCACTGAAATTTTGTTGTCAGAGATTCAGTAATAATGCAACTCCTATCTTCACCGACCAGGAACTGCTTACTGTATACCTGTTCTGTGGAGCTTATCAACGCTACTTCAGTATCAAAGAGATACATACATTCACTAAAGAATATTTGCTTTCTTGGTTTCCTTGTCTACCTTCTTATCAGACGTTCAATTATCGATTGAACCTGTTAAGTGAGGCAATTAATGAACTCGTAAAGCATCTCATTACATCCTTTAAACCAGAAGATTGCGACAATATGACATCACTGATCGATTCCATGCCAATTGTTACCTGCAAAGGAAAGAATAAAACAGGAAAAGTGGCTACAGAAATTGCAACAAAAGGCTACTGCTCTACCAAAAATATGTACTACTTTGGTTTGAAACTCCACACGTTAGCTTTCAGAAGGAAAGGAACTATTCCATTCCCTGAGATGTTGATACTTTCATCTGCGGCAGAGAACGATTTGACGGTACTTAAAACAGAAGCAGCAGACAGCCTGGCCAATAGAAGTATCTTTGCCGATAAAATCTACTCCGATTTCTCTTTTTGGGGAGAAAAACAGAGAGAAATAGGTCTGGATATGCTAACTCCCGTAAAAGCTATTAAGGCTGAAGAGCCCGTAATTACTCAAAGAGAGAAAGCCCACAGAGACTTATTTTCGACGGCTGTTTCTAAAGTCAGACAACCCATAGAGTCTTTCTTCAACTGGTTGAATGAGAAAACAAATATTCAAAGAGCGATGAAGGTCAGATCAACATCTGGACTTCTTATACATACGATGGGGAAAATAGCCATCGCATTCATTTATCTAATTTTTTAAAACAAATGAATCAATGTCAACTACTGATTCGCATTAATAAGAAATAGAAGGAAAAGGAAGAAAGATGAAAGAGATTCTTTTAAATGAGCACAATAAGAACGAGTACCCCCCAATGCATACGGCAGAACATATTTTAAATCAGACTATGGTAAGAATGTTCGGGTGTCCGCGCTCAAAGAATAGTCATATTGAACGGAAAAAATCGAAATGTGATTATCTGCTTCCGGAAGAGCCGGATGAAGCAACTATGCTTGAGGTAGAGCGTATCGTGAATGAAGTTATTGACCGCAACCTGGATGTAAAAGAAGAGTTCATGCATATAAATGATGCATCCGGATTGGTAGACTTAAGTAAACTGCCGGAAGATGCGAGTGAAATGTTACGAATTATCCGCATTGGCGATTATGACATTTGTGCATGTATTGGTGCGCATGTATCCAACACCTCTGAAATTGGCCATTTTAAGCTTTTAAACTACGATTTTCAAGAAGGAAGACTTCGTCTGAGATTTAAATTGACAGACTGAAATAAAAAAAGAGTTTAATCATTGATATGTATTTTTATCTGCTTTTGCACTTCTTGTAGAATAATTTTGTGTAAGTTTGCGGGGCGTTAACAAAGTCAAACATAATTCTAAAAATAATAGTTATGCAAACAATCGAAAAATTCAATTTTGCCGGTAAAAAGGCATTTGTTCGGGTAGACTTCAATGTTCCCCTGGATGAGAATTTCAACATCACAGACGACAACCGTATTCGTGCAGCTCTTCCTACTTTGAAGAAAATTCTTGCCGATGGAGGAAGCCCGATTATTGGTTCACACCTTGGTCGTCCGAAAGGCGTTACTGAAAAATATTCTTTGAAACATATTCTTTCTCACGTTTCGGAATTGCTTGGCGTTAACGTACAGTTTGCAAATGACTGTGTTGGTGAAGAAGCAATTGCAAAAGCAGCTGCACTAAAACCAGGTGAAGCTCTGTTGCTTGAAAATCTTCGTTTTTATGCTGAAGAAGAAGGTAAACCAAGAGGTTTAGCAGAAGATGCTTCAGAAGAAGAAAAGAAAGCTGCTAAAAAAGCCGTTAAAGAAAGCCAGAAAGAGTTTACTAAGAAATTAGCATCTTTGGCTGATTGTTATGTAAACGATGCATTTGGTACAGCGCACCGTGCGCACGCTTCAACTGCTTTGATCGCTGCTTATTTTGACATCAACAACAAAATGTTTGGTTACTTGATGGAAAAAGAGGTGCTTGCAGTTGAAAAAGTAATGAGCGAAATCAATCGTCCGTTTACAGCAATCATGGGTGGATCAAAGGTTTCATCTAAAATTGAAATCATTGAGAATCTGCTTGGAAAGGTAGATAACCTGATTATAACAGGTGGTATGACCTTTACATTCACCAAGGCATTGGGTGGCCATATCGGTAGTTCAATTTGTGAAGACGACAAGCTTGATCTTGCTCTTGAACTGCTTGCAAAAGCTAAAGCAAATAATGTAAACATGATTCTTGCTTGCGACGCTAAAATTGCTGATAAATTTAGCAACGATGCTAATACTCAATTGGTAGATGCAGATCAAATTCCTGACGGATGGCAAGGTCTTGATATCGGTCCTAAGACAGAAGCCGAATATGCTGAAGTGATTAAAAAATCAAAAACAATTCTTTGGAACGGTCCTACAGGTGTATTTGAATTCGAAAACTTTACACACGGTTCACTTGCTGTTGGCGAAGCAATTGTTGAAGCAACAAAGAATGGCGCATTCTCTCTTGTAGGTGGTGGCGACTCTGTTGCCTGTGTAAACAAATTTGGCTTGGCTAACGGTGTTTCATATGTTTCAACAGGTGGTGGAGCATTACTTGAAGCAATCGAAGGTAAAATTCTTCCAGGTATCGAAGCAATCAGAGGATATTAATCCAATATAAATTTTAAAGAAAAAGGGCACCTGGCAGTGCCCTTTTCTTTTCCCCTACTCTATTGATTTCATCCGTATCCTTAACTACGGTTTCGTACAACTTAATAGCGTGCTGAATAACAAAAATTCCTATCTTTGAACCTTAATTAAAGATACTAATCACGAATCTTATGAATCTGATACTTCCTAAAAAATTAAACTCTTCAGATACTCCTGTCATCGAAAATCCGGGAGTACTTGTGGTTATAGGAGCAAATGGATCCGGCAAAAGCTCGTTTGGAAAAGATATTGTTTCCCGATACTCGGATTATGCCGTAAATATTTCGGGCATGCGGGCCCTTTTTATTACGAGTGACACCCTCACACTTAAAACCCTTGCAGCAGAACGTTCAAGCATATCCATGCTCTCAGAATATCAGAAGCTTACATTACGACTACAGCAGGAAGAGTTCGAAACTGCTGTGAATTACAAAGAAATAAGCAAAACATCGCCGGGACTTCCACCTCCTATCACCAAAATTGACATTATACAAGGTATATGGGAAAAGATGTTTCCCCACAACCGCTTGGTACGCAAATCGGGTTTTTTCGAATTAACATCAACATCCAGAGATGGAGATTCATATACAGCCGAACGGATGAGTGATGGCGAAAAGATTGTTTTTTATTTGATTGGAGCTATACTATGTGCAAAGCCAAATGCAATACTTATCATTGAAGAGCCAGAAGTATTGCTCCATGACTCAATTAAAAATACTCTTTGGAACGAAATTGAGTCCTGCAGACCGGATTGCACCTATATATATCTGACCCACGACATTGCTTTCGCAACGGCGAGATCCGAAGGTAAACGAATCTGGGTGCGCTCGTACGAGGCAGACGAACAGTGCTGGGATTACGAAATAATAGAAAGTAATGAAAGCTATCCGGAAGAGGTTTATCTTGAACTTTTGGGCAGTAGAAAACCCATTCTCTTTATCGAAGGTAACGATTCCAATAGTATTGATAGCAGATTATATCCTTACATATTTCCCGACTATTTAGTAAAACCCATGGGTGGATGCCAAAAAGTAATTGAAACAACAAAGGCGTTTGGCCAGCTTAAAGATTTCCACACACTGGAATCGAAAGGGATTGTAGATCGTGACAGGCGCACTCAGGGCGAAATTGATTATCTGAGGGAACAAAACATATTTGTTCCGGATGTAGCCGAGGTTGAGAATCTGTTAATGATTGAATCTGTTATAAAAACTGTTGCCAAGCGATTGATGAAGAATCCGGAGGATGTATTTTTACAAATAAAAGAAAACGTTATCCGTCTGTTTGAGAAAGATCTGGAGAGTCAGATTATCCTTCACGCGAAACATCGGGTAAGAAAAAAGCTGGAAGCAACTACCGAAAGGAAGATAGGTTCAGTTGAAGAATTGGCTGCACACATTGAGATGATAGAACATAATATAAATGTCTACGAGCTTTATAATGACATAAAAACCGAATTCAGGTCATTTATCAGCACATCAAATTACCAGGAAATATTACGTGTTTATAATCAGAAAGGAATGCTTCCCCAAAGCCGTTTATGTCCTATTTTAGGAATAAACAATAAGGAAAACTACCTGAATCTTATTCTATCTATTTTAAAAGAGAACATGGAAGATGCAGAATTAATCAGAAAGGCAATCAAAGCATCTCTGGGTGCGTAAATAATCAAGATAAAGGCTGGTAAATTCAACAAAAAGTTGTTATTTTGTGTTCAATTTAAAAGAAACAGATAGTTAAATTCTTAACAGTTTATTATGCGTACACCTACATTACAGTATCTCTACTTGCAAAAACCGATAACGTTGGTTGTTTTCATCTGTATCATATCCGTATTACCCTGGATAGGAATAGGTGATTTTTCAACAAAAGGTGAACCTCGTGAAGCTGCTGTGGCCGTCTCAATGATAGAAACGGGGAACTGGGTTCTCCCACAAACATATGCCGACGAGTTTGCATACAAACCACCGATGAGTCATTGGCTGATGGCGGCTTTCTCTTATCCGCAGGGATATGTTAATGAATTTACATCCAGGTTGCCGTCTGCAATATCATTTATTGTGCTGGTAAGCTTTATGTTGGTTTTTTTTGGCAGGAGGACCAGGTTTCAGGAAGCATTTATTGCTGCATTATTGCTGATTACCTGTGTAGAAATACACAGGGCCGCTATGACCACACGCGTTGATATACTCCTTACAACCTTCATAGTTTTAGGTCTTATACAACTTTACCGTTGGGAAGAACATCTTGAATTGAAAGGTATACCATTAGGTATTCCACTAATTTTGGGATGTGCAACACTAACAAAAGGCCCTGTTGGCATTGTACTACCTCTTTTTATTTTTGGAGTTTATTTATTGGTATTAGGTAAATACAAATTCCTTCATATTTTTAAAGCCATTGTATATGCCGGTATATCCTCTTTATTTTTACCTGCGTTGTGGTACATTGCAGCCTGGAAACAGGGTGGCGATGATTTCCTTGATGTAGTTCTGGCCGAAAATTTTGGTCGTTTTTTCAATACCAGCACACCTGATATTGACTATAAATTAGGACACGAAAATGGATTTTATTACAATTTCGTTACACTAATAGCAGGCTTTCTACCTTGGACAATCTTATTTTTCTTTTCTCTCTTTGGTTTAAAGGTGCGTAAACCTGAAAAAACAGTCAAAGAGCTTGTCACAGGAGTTTGGTCATCCATTAAATCCATGGAAAAGGTAAGACTATTTAGCTTGGTTGTAATTGTATGTGTAATCTTCTTTTATTCTTTCCCTGCAAGTAAGCGGAGCGTGTATTTGATGCCAGCATATCCTTTTATAGCATTATTTCTTGCTCAATATGCCATCTATATTACTGAATACAAGACGAAAGCTACACGAGTATTTGCTGCTTTTCTGGCATCTTGTACCTCTTTAGTTCTAATAGCTTCGGCTTTAGTAATGGGGGGAGCTATTAATCTAAGCACGATTATGGCTCAGTATACGGATAAGGCCAGTACACTTTACACCGTTTCATTAATTCAGAATTCTTTAGCGAATCCTACATTCCTCACAGTATTTTTATTTGTTCTTCTTTTAATTGCTCTTGGAATTCTGTTATATCAAATGTTCAGAAAGATTAATATCAAAATACTTTATGCAACGATCGGGTTGGCATTTGCACTTAATTTGGTAACAGATGGTGTATTTATGTACACAATTCGTGAGGGAAGTTCGTGCAAAGCATTTGCCACGCGCATTAAGAAAGAGTATCCGGTAAACAGATCAAACGTGTTTGTGGTAAATAATCTTCTCAAGTACAAAAATATGTACGGTCTCAATTTCTATATGGGTAATTTATTCCACGACTTTGAAAAGCAGCTTCCTGAAGAAGGCTACTTCCTGGTATGCGAAAAGAATATGCCTGATATTGAAAAAGAATATAAAGATCAATATTCATTCACCTTCTTAACCGCTACCGAAAATATTCCGGATGAATTAGATCAAAAGATTCTGCTTTATAGTTTTACAAAAAAATAAAACGCAGTATCTACCTCTTTATTAAGAAAGGTATTTCGATACGTTGAGATACGACAATGTTCTTGAACCTCAGGAAAGATTGTCGTATCTTTGCATTTTAATAATGATTGATTAAATTTTAGCAGGAAAATGAATAAGCAGAAGTATGTTCTTTTTGATTTTGATGGTGTACTTGTTAATACGGAACCTATTTACGATATATTTTGGAATGAAGCCGGAGTGCGTTACGGTTTAGGGGAAAATTTTGCAAGCAAAATTAAAGGCACTACCATGCCCTATGTTATGGAAACTTATTTCAGCGATGCCTCTGAAGAAACAAAAGCATCGGTATTGCAGGAAAGTAATGAGTTTGAAAAACAGATGGACTTTCCTACTATCGACGGAGCGTTGGATTTTGTTTACAACGTAAAAAAAGAGGGATTCAAAGTTGGTCTGGTAACCAGTTCGCAAGATTTTAAAATGGAGCGTGCATTCTCGATATTGTCTCTCAACAACGTTTTTGATACGATTGTAACAGCTGATCGTATTACAAAAGGCAAGCCCGATCCTATGTGTTATTTACTGGCAGCGAATGACTGGAATGCCAAGCCAGAAAACTGTATTGTATTTGAAGACTCTTTTGCGGGAATTAAAGCTGCAACATTAGCAGGTATGAGGGTTATTGGTGTAAGTAGTACGATCCCGGCTGAAGAACTTTCAGATAAAGTACATGACGTGATTCCGGATTTTTCGTCGGTTTCAGTCTCTCAATTACTGGAATGGTTTAAATAACGTTTATTTAAACCTGTCAATTATTTATATTTTAATTCAAAAATGTGATAAATATCAAAAATAAGCCTACTTTTGTGTTCTAATTTAATGAAAACACACTAAAAAAGATACAAAAGTATGATGTATTGGCAGGAAGAAATTGAAACGATGAACCGTTCCGATCTTGAGGAACTTCAACTTAAACGCCTAAAAAAAACCATAGAATCGGCAAAAAATTCATCTCATTACGGAAAACTTTTTAGCGAGCTAAACATTACGTCCGAGAACATTCATTCATTGGATGATCTTCGAAAGATTCCGTTTACCACAAAAGATGATTTGAGAAATTGTTATCCTTTTGGAATGGCTTCAATTCCGTTAAAGGACTGCGTACGGGTTCACTCGTCAAGCGGAACGACAGGTAATCCCACAGTGGTATTACATTCCAGAAAAGACCTGGATGAATGGGCCAATCAGGTTGCCCGCTGTATGTTTATGGTGGGATTAAGAGACACGGACGTATTCCAGAACACTTCAGGATATGGCATGTTTACCGGCGGACTTGGATTCCAGTATGGTGCCGAAAAGCTGGGAGCTTTGACCGTTCCGGCAGCTGCAGGAAATACAAAGCGTCAAATTAAGTTTATAACTGATTTTGGAACAACCTGCCTGCATATTATTCCGAGTTATGCCACCCGGCTTGCAGAAGTGTTTTACGAATTGGGTATCGATCCCAGAAAGGAAACAAAATTAAAAACAATCTGTATCGGAGCAGAGCCTCACTCGGAAGAACAACGCAAGCGTATTGAGCAGTTATTGGGTGTTAAAGCCTATAATTGCTTTGGAATGTCCGAAATGAATGGGCCCGGTGTTGCCTTTGAATGTACAGAACAAAATGGTCTTCATATTTGGGAGGACTATGTTATTGTTGAAATTATAGATCCTGTTACGCTCGAACCCGTTCCGGACGGAACCATTGGCGAATTGGTCCTTACTACAATCAACCGGGAAGCCATGCCGTTGTTTCGTTATCGTACACGAGATCTCACCAGAATTATACCCGGCACCTGCCCATGCGGAAGAACTCACAAGCGATTGGATCGCTTTAAAGGCAGAAGCGATGATATGATTATTTTAAAAGGTGTGAATATCTTCCCTATTCAAATCGAAAAGATTTTAATGAATTTCAAGGAGCTTGCTAACAATTATTTAATTACGATTGAAACAGTTGGAAACAGCGATGAAATGCAAGTGGAAGTAGAAATAAGCGATTTGTTTACAGACGATTACAGTACATTGCAAAAGCTTAGCAAAAACATCACACATCAACTTAAAGATGAATTACTTATCACACCTCGTCTTAAATTGGTTGCCAAGGGTTCACTTCCGGTCCAGGAAGGCAAAGCGATCAGAGTTCGTGATTTGCGTAAATTTTAATCTAATCGGAAATTCTAATAAATTAAACCATGACAATTAATCAGATTTCAATTTTCCTTGAAAACAAGTATGGTAAGCTCAGTGAAATTCTGGGATTACTTGCAAAAGAAGATATCAGGATTATCGCTGCCACTGTTGCAGACACTTCCGAGTATGGCATACTACGTATAATAGTAAGCGAGCCGCAAAGAGCCTATTCTTTGCTCAAATCGAACAATGTAAGTGCCAACCTAACAGAGGTTCTGGCAATTACCACCGATTCAAAATCGGGAAGCTTCGCAAGCTCACTTACAAATTTCACTCAGGCCGGTTTAAGCATTGAATATATGTATTGTGTATCCATGTATGGTAAATCTATTCTTATACTGCGGACTAATAACCAGGATGCGGCAATCGATGTTATTCGAAAGAAAAATATGGAGTTTATTGTTGAATCCGATCTAATAAATTTATAGATATGTTTGGAATAGATGATCCGGGAATTTGGCTGGCATATTTATTGGCTTTTGCCTGTGTTATATTTGCCATCTGGTTCGGTGTAAGGAACTGGAATAAAGATGAAAATGATAGTATTAACTCTAAAAACTCTAACAAGTGAGTACGTTAACCTTAGGTATAATCGTTATTATATATATGTTTTTAGTGGCCTATCTGGGTTACCTGGGATACAAGGCGACAAAGGATGCCAGTGATTATTTGCTGGGAGGACGAAAGGTAAATCCGGTTATCATGGCTCTTTCCTATGGAGCAACCTTTATTTCGGCTTCAGCCATAGTAGGTTTTGGCGGTATTGCAGCAACATTCGGTATGGGTATCCAGTGGTTATGTTTGCTCAATATGTTTATGGGTGTTATCATCGCTTTTATTGTATTTGGGAGAAAGACCCGGAAAATGGGAGCCGAACACAATGCAAAAACATTTCCCCAGCTGTTAGGTTTGCATTATAATTCAAGAGCAATTCAAATATTCATAGCCGGTATAATTTTCATTGGTATGCCTTTGTATACTGCTGTAGTGATGAAAGGTGGTGCTGTGTTCATTGAGCAGATGTTTGAGATTGATTTTCATGTGGCTTTGCTGGCTTTTACTCTTATCGTAGCTGCTTATGTAATTTCCGGAGGAATAAAGGGGGTTCTCTATACCGACGCGCTTCAGGCTGTAATTATGTTTGTATGTATGTTCTTTTTATTATTCTGGTTCTACAAGTCGATGGATCTCGGGTTTGTTGAGGCTAATAAGAAATTGTCTGATTTGGCACCTCTGGTACCAGAGAAATATAAATTGCTTGGTCATCAAGGCTGGACCCGCATGCCTGTAACCGGCTCTCCTCAATGGTTTACGTTGGTTACATCGCTTATTCTGGGTGTTGGTTTAGGTTGTTTGGCTCAGCCGCAATTGGTTGTCCGTTTTATGATGGTGGAAAGCTCCAAACAAATAAACCGGGGTGTTCTGATTGGCTGCGTGTTCCTAATAATCACAGTTGGGGCCATTTATCATGTAGGTGCTCTTTCCAACCTTTTTTTCTATAAAACGCAGGGATTGGTAGCTTCCGAGGCAGTAAAGGATATTGACAAGATTATTCCATTATTTATCAATAAAGCCATGCCTGACTGGTTTGGAGCATTATTTATGCTTTGTATCCTTTCTGCAAGCATGTCAACTTTAAGTGCCCTGTTTCATACCATGGGTGCGGCCTTTGGTGCGGACATGTTTCCTAAGCTTGGTCGCCGAAAGAATGAAAATTCGACAATGGGAGTACGAATTGGCGTTTTGATATCTATTCTCTTAAGCTATATCATCTGCTATACGCTAAGTGCAGGAATTATTGCAAGAGGTACAGCATTGTTTATGGGGGTGTGCGCCGTGACTTTCCTACCGGCCTATTTCTGTTCCTTATATTGGCCAAAGGTTACCAGACAAGGTGCGATTGCCAGCCTTTTTACAGGAGCTTTCGCCAGTATGTTTGCAATGTTATTCTTACATAAAGCAGAAGCTGTACCTGTTGGACTTTGTAAATTATTGTTTGGAAAAGAGGTTTTGATTGATGTATATCCTTGGTTCGCAATAGATCCAATTCTATTTGCTTTACCTCTTTCTGTCGTAGCAATAGTTAGTGTAAGTCTGCTTACGCAGCCCAAACGCTAATTAAACAAACAGGTAAGTAATAGTTTACCATAGTTCACCAAACAATAGGATAGATTATTAAAATGATTTTTGAAACTCAAATAGAGTACCTTTTATCAATTTGATTTTAGAAGTAATAGAAGAATATCCTATTGTAAGGAGTTGATTTACTATAAAAGATTAGCACCAGTTTGTCGGTACTTTTATCCCAAAAAGCACCAACATACTGGTGCTAATTTAATGACTTTTAAAATGAAAGTCATTACAAATTTCTCGATAGAATATTACTGAATCTGTTATACTAATTTATAAATAGCGATGCAGTGCGAGACACTTCCCCCTAAAACAAACAGATGCCAGACCGTGTGTATATACTTTATCTTATCAAATGAATAAAAAACAGCACCTACTACATAGCATGCGCCGCCACCGATCAGCCAATACAATATTTCCATCATATGCTGACCTTCAAAAATCTGTATCATAGGTTTGATCGCAACAACGATTACACTTCCCATGGCAATGTAAGCAATTGTTTTTAGTGGACTTTTATCCTTCATCTTTCTAAATGTGTAAAGGATGCCAACGAGGGCTATTAACCAAACAATTGCAAAGAGACTCCAGCCCCACCACCCTACTTGACGTAATAATATTAAGGTAAAAGGGGTATAGGTGCCTGCTATATGTATAAAAATAGCGCTATGGTCCCATTTACGCAGGTAGAGTTTGGCCGTCTCATTTCTGGAGCTATGATATAGTGTAGAAGTAACGTACGAAAGCGTCATACCAAAAGCATACACCATAAACCCGGAAATCACCCAAGGATCTCCCGATTTCATACCCTTAATAAGCAATAAAACAGTTGCTGTAAGACCGAGTAAGATCCCTATCCCATGCGTAATTGCATTAGCAATTTCTTCTTTATATGATTGTTTTCTATGCGCCATTAGATCTTTGATTATATTTTAAAAGCTAATTTATTCTATGAAATACTACAACAAAGGTATAAATAATTATTTGATCTTCAATCATTTGTTTTTGAGATAACAATTTAAACACGAAAATTACGCATAATATTCATAAATATTTCAAGTTTGCCTATCTCTATTATCAATAATAATAACGACATTTGCTCAATAAATACAAAACAAATTACGAGTATGATACTTGATACTTTATCAAATTCTTCGCGCATTGAAAACCTGCATCCTTTATTTAAAAGAGCATTTGAATATATAAAGTCGACCGATTTTTCTTCAATGGAAGATGGTAAAATTATTTTAGAAGAGCACAATCTTACGGTAACAATCACAAGTATTTTTGGTAAAACGAAAGAGGAAGCGAGCATCGAAA
The DNA here is from genome assembly GCF_013409575.1 of Macellibacteroides fermentans. Lineage (NCBI taxonomy): Bacteria > Pseudomonadati > Bacteroidota > Bacteroidia > Bacteroidales > Porphyromonadaceae > Macellibacteroides > Macellibacteroides fermentans. The sequence continues at coordinate 264,492 of NZ_JACCCY010000001.1, forward strand.
CTCATAAAAAATACATCGACATCCAGTTCCCATTATTAGGGGTCGAAAAAATAGGATGGAAAGGCGGTAGCGAACTTAATGATGTATCTATACCTTACAACGAGGAAAAAGACATTACCTTTTACGTTGATAAACCAACTGCATATACCAAAATATATCCTGGTCAGTTTGTTATCTATTTCCCCGAAGACGGACATGCACCAGGTATCGGACAAGGTGTTATCCGCAAAGGAATAGTTAAAGTTCTTCTATAAAACAGTTTATGCAGAACTTTTATCTATCTTCGTGTATTTTATTATTGAAAAAGTGTATAGATTGAGCACTTTGTTTTTTATGAAAACTATTTTATTTCAGCAATATGGAGAATCGTTTTTTAGGTTTAATAGAGACTAGCATTAAGAATCATTGGGATTTACCTGCTTTCTCCGATTATGAAGGGCATACCTATCATTACAAAGATGTTGCCCGTCGAATTGAAAAGTTCCACATCATTCTTGAACATGCGGGAATAAAAAAAGGGGATAAAGTAGCCTTAGTTGGACGTAATTCGTCAAACTGGGCTATCTGTTTTTTTGGGATTCTTGCTTATGGAGCTGTAGCTGTTCCTATTTTACACGATTTTAAACCGGATAATATACATCATATCGTTAATCATTCCGAATCTAAAGCTGTTCTCGCAGCAAATAGTAATTGGGAAAATATGAATGATGCAAAAATGCCGGATGTCAAGCTTTTTATGATGCTTGACAATTTTTCAGTAATTAAATCGAAAAACAAGGAAACTTTTACTGTTCGCGAACGGATTAACGAATACTTTGGAAAGAAATACCCAAGGTCATTTACTTCGGCAGATGTAAAGTATCATGTAGAAAAGCCGGAAGAACTGGCTGTTCTCAATTACACTTCCGGTACAACAAGTTTTTCGAAAGGAGTAATGATCCCTTACCGTAGCTTGTGGAGTAATACGCAATATGCCTACGATAATATCCCATTTATACATGCGGGCGACAACTTTGTATGCATGCTTCCAATGGCGCATATGTACGGTCTGGCTTTCGAAATATTAAATGGGATTAACAAGGGTTGCCATATCCATTTCCTTACCCGTACTCCTTCGCCCAGGATCATTGCAGAATCCTTCATGAATATAAAGCCTACACTTATTCTGGCTGTTCCTCTTATTATCGAGAAATTAATAAAGAGTAAGGTGTTTCCTGAACTGGAAAAGCCCCTTACCCGTTTTCTTCTAAAAGTTCCTTTTATTGAGAAGAAGTTACTTGAAATAGTTGCAGCAAAACTAACCGCTTCTTTTGGTGGTAATTTCAAACAAATAGTAATTGGTGGTGCCGGACTGAATAAGGATGTAGAAAACTTCTTACGGTCTATTAATTTCCCATATACAGTTGGATATGGTATGACCGAGTGTGGTCCGTTAATTGCATATGAGCAATGGGACACATACAAAGCGGGCTCCTGCGGACGTGTTGTAGACAGAATGGAGGCAAAAATTGACTCTGAAGATCCAGTAAATGCTGTAGGTGAAATATTGGTTCGTGGAACCAACGTGATGTTAGGATACTATAAAAATCCGGAAGCTACGAAATCCAGTTTTACCAAAGATGGCTGGTTACGTACCGGCGACTTAGGTACTATTGATGAAGATGGTTTTATTTACATTAAAGGCCGTAGCAAAACAATGATTTTAGGGCCATCCGGACAAAACATCTATCCTGAAGAGATAGAACAACAGCTAAATAACATGGCCTACGTTGCAGAATCGCTTATAGTTTCTCAAAACGGCAAATTAGTTGCATTGATTTATCCGGATTGGGAGCAGGTAGATAAACAGGGCATCGATCACAATAAAATAGAGATTCTGATGCAGGAGAATATAAAAGACCTGAATGAATTGTTACCTGGATATTCTAAGATATCGGGAATTAAGATGTATCAGGAAGAATTCGAAAAGACGCCTAAAAGAAGTATCAAGCGATACCTTTACCAGCCGGCTGAGAATAATTGATTCACATCGAGATATCAGATCTTATAAAAAGGAAAGGGCGCTCCAACAAGAGCGCCCTTTTTATTGGGTAAAATAAGTCAAAAACACTAAAAATTATAGGCTATCCGAACGGCAGCCATAGCTTGATCGAAATCTTGTATCAAATTATACTTCATCTCCAAGCCAACAGTTAAATCTCTGGAAGCATATACTTCTCCACCAAGACCGATGTTGACACCAAGACGGGTTGCATCCCAATCGCGGCCAGCTTCCCAAAATGAAAGGCTGACTCCACCTAAAGGATAAAAACCGAATGAAGGATCTAATTTAACAACATAGTGAGCATTAAAATCAAGCGCCCATGCACTTAATCCACCATGCTTCATCAAATGCGTTAAAGAAGGAGCGATACGCACATCATCTGACACATTGTAGCGATAATCAATTCCTACTGTCGTATTATCGGAATCAAGCGCATAACCCACACTCAAACCTACCGAAGAGGCTCCTTGTTGAGCAAAAACACCACCCACCGTCATTACAGCAAACAGAAACACTAAAACTACTTTTTTCATACTCATCTTTTTTAAAAGTTTTACCCAATATTAAAAACACTATTTATATAACCTTATTTTACTTTCAATCGTTCACCGGCACTGTTAACAATGCTGCGATAGTAAGTCTCGTCGTAACCTGGGAAATTGGGAGAAGCAGATAAGCCATAGCCATTTTGCATGAATTTTCCGTTCACCTCTTTTTTCACGTTACCATCTATATACTTCACAACCAAATATTCACCCAATTGTTTCCAACGAGCGGTACTACGGTTCGCTTCGGTTGTACTATACCATGTAAGAAACTTTACAGCCTCCTCCGGATTCTTTGCATACATATCTGCAGCAGCCTTATCAATTGACGGTTGCATAGCTTCGAATCCAAGTTCCAATTCTTTCTGAACAGGCTTGATATCTTCAATCATGAAACTGTACTTGCTGTAAGCCATATTTGCTACCCAGTTATGAATCCAGAAAGCGGAAGTCCAGGAGAAGGTCATCATATCGCCGTTACCCACCCGGAAACATTCCGGAGTTTCTTTGATTGAGCCATACATAGGCGTAAAAACAGCTGTTGCGGCATCATCCACACCAAACCAAAGCACCCCTCCTATTGCATCCGGCAACCAATTACGTAATTGAGCACATAGAACGAAACCAGTCTGCTGAGTTGCGATGGCACGCTCATTTACATACTCCTGACCGTCAACTTTAAAAGTCATAGGTCTCCAACGATATGGCACTTTATATGGGCCCATACCGGCATCATTCGTCATACAGAATTCTGTTCCTTCATAATGATCTCGCATTCCGTTCTTTACATCCTGCAAGGTAAGTTTTCTATCTGCTTTAACATACAAAGGCATTGGTTTATCAGATTCTCCCTTCAAAAATGGAAGATAAGCATCCAAGCTCTTATCATATTTACGCATAAAAGCCCAAACACGAGCCTCACAGCCTCTTAATGCACTAAAATCATAGGGACAATAAGCTTTCGTAAAGCTGAAATCTTTATCTTTTCCATTGAAGTATCCTTTTTCTCTTGCAAAAGAAACTACATCCGGAGAATACATACAGTTTTCTTTGTCGTCGAATGGAATCTGGTGAATCCGGGATTGGTTGGCATGAGCCGAGATACAGTCGTCCGGGATACGGATAGCAACCCACACAGCTCCTTTATTACCTACACCTTTACCGATCATTTCCATAATCCAGGCTTCGTTCTTATCGGCAATAGAAAAAGACTCGCCGCTGCTGTAATATCCGTGTTCTTTTACAAGTGAAGTCATGATATGAATTGCCTCGCGTGCCGATTTAGCCCGTTGAAGCGCAACATATATTAAACTTCCGTAGTCCATTATACCGGTTGAATCTTCCAACTCCGGACGTCCACCGAAAGTACTTTCGGTTATTGCGACTTGGTGTTCATTCATATTTCCAACCACATTATAGGTTTCTTCAACCTGGGGAATTTTTCCTAATGGCTTGTTGGAATCCCATTCGCGAATTTCCAACATGGATCCTTTAGGCCACTTCGCAGCCGGCCAATGATACAACTCACCATATAGGTTATGCGAATCGGCAGCATAAGTAATCATTACGGAGCCATCAGCCGAGGCTTTTTTCCCTACTAAGAAACTGGTACAAGCATCAGACGTTGTAGCAGTTAAAAGGGCTGCGCATGCAGCCAGAACCATCCATTTTCTTTTCATTATATAATCATTAAATAAAAAACAATATATACGTTCCTGCACCACAAAGATAGCCGATTAACGCAAGAATAGAAAAACGTTTTGTATAGTACATAAAATCTATTTTTTCAAGTCCCATAACGGTAACTCCGGTAGCAGAACCGATAATCAAGATACTACCTCCTGTTACGGCACAATAAGATAAAAATGTCCAGAAATCTCCATCGCAGATGAATGACATCAAGTAGGGAGTCAATTCACTTGTTTGTTGTACAACGGGGTACATACCTATTGTTGCCGCAACAAGGGCTACGTTATCCACTCCGGAAGACAGAAGACCTATCAAAAAGCTAATCAGCAACGGCTCGTGCACATGCTGATCCAGATAAGCAGACATCAGCCCCAGTTGTCCGGAAGTCTCCAAAGCTCCTACTGACATCAGTATCCCAAGGAAAAAGAATACGGTAGAAAGATCAATATTAGGAAGTAAACTGGAAATACGAAGCTTATCTGTCTCCTCCATCTGATTTAATCGGCTATACATGATGTCTGTATAAAACCAAAGTATAACCAATCCCAACAATACACCTAAGAAAGGAGGTAAGCCGGTTAACATCTGAAACACAGGAACAAGGGCAAGAGATAGAACGCCGATAATAAATATTGTACGTCTTGAGCGAATAGGAATTTGAGGATACTCGTCTTTTTCTTCTACGCTTTTAAGTCTTAATATTGCGCCCTTTTTAAACAGCCAAAAGTGGGCAATAGTAAGTGGAACCAGCATATTTATCAAAGCAGGAATGAATAGGTGCGTAATTTGATGACTAGCTGTAATATTCTTACCTACCCATAATAAGATGGTTGTTACATCACCGATTGGAGACCAGGATCCTCCTGCATTAGCAGCAATAATTACCATGCATGCATACTTTAATCTATCTGTCCTGTCAGGGACCAACTTCCTTAATACAGCAAGCAGCACAATGGCAGCTGCCAGATTATCAAGAAGTGCTGAGAAGAAAAAGGCTGAAAAACTGATAGTCCATAATAATCTTCGTTTATGAGTAGTGGTGAGATAACTTGTCATCGATTTAAAACCACCATGTTTGTCTACAATGTCTACAATCAACATTGAACACATTACGAAGAACAGTGTTTCAGAAACATTTCCTAAATGATAAACAATAGATCGGTTCGTAATAAAATCAATAAACTGATCTGTGATTGGTTTTAAAGCTATCTCCGGATTTTTAGTAAGAAATTCCTGAAACAACGGACTATTTCTCTCAACAAAAATTGAATAGGCATCGTACATCAGAATCATCCATAAGGATATGGCCATAAACAAAGCTACTGCCGCTTTATTAATTTTAATCTTATCCTCCAACGCAATGAGCAGAATCCCTGAAACAAAGATTATAGGCATTAAAATAAACATAGAATATCCTTATTTAAGTTTCTTTTTATCAATAACTATAGCTTTCGGCAATTCAAGATGAAAAACCGAATAAAATATCGAAATTACAGAGGAGAAATTATAACAATCCGTATAAGTAACTAATCTCTTCCGCCCAGATTGTCTCGTCCGGAGTTTCAAGAATCATAGGGATATTATCAAAACGCGGGTCATTCATCAGCATTTTGAAAGTTGTTAATCCCATTAAACCCTTCCCGATGCTATCATGACGATCCACCTTAGACGCTAAGTCCTTTTTTGAATCATTAATATGCATACCTCTAAGATATGAAAATCCAATTATTTTATCGAATTTATCAAAAGTATCAATAAATCCTTCGGTTGTTTTAATGTCGTATCCTGCAGCCAAAGTATGGGCAGTATCGATACAAACGCCTACTCTGCTCTTATCTTCGACCCGATCAATTATATGGGCTATCTGTTCGAAAGTATGACCTAAATTGGTTCCTTGTCCGGCTGTATTCTCAATAACAGCAGTAACACCGCTGGTCTGATTTAAAGCTTCATTTATTGACTCTGCGATACGATCCAGGCAATCGTCGATCGGGAATGCGTTAAGATGGCTCCCCGGATGAAAATTCAACCGATCTAATCCCAGTTGTTCACAACGCTGCATCTCGTCCAAAAAAGCTTCTCTCGATTTAGCCAACCCTTCGGCTTCAGGATGGCCCAGGTTTATAAGATAGCTATCGTGAGGTAAGATTTGGGAAGGAAGATATCCGTACGCTGCACATCTCTCTTTAAAAAGGTCGATACTGCGGGAAGTTAAAGGAGATGACTTCCACTGACGTTGATTTCTTGTAAAAAGGGCAAATGCTTTTGCCCCTATCTCGTGTGCATTTAGCGGTGCATTTTCTACACCGCCAGATGCACTTACATGTGCTCCAATATATTTCATCTTTTAGTCTTTTAAATAATAATCGACAGTCGTTACCACCCTTACACTTTTAATATACGGAGTGTTGGCATCTCTGTCTGAAATTGTAAATTGTCCCTGATTGGCTGTGCGAATCTTGCCCAGTTCGCTATCCGAATCCGCAGCAAACTTTTCGGCAGATGCCCTTGCATTTTTAGTGGCTTCCTCAATCATTTGAGGCTTAATATCATTCAGTCCTGTAAAAAGAAACTGGGTGGAGAATCTATAATCGCCGCCAGTAATTGCAATTCCTTGTTTAAGCAGGTCACTTTGTCTGATCATGAGTCCCCTTACCAAATCTACCTTGCTTGAGGATACGGTAAGTACGCAAGTAACGTTGTAACGATAAGCAACATTTTCATTGGTATAGCGTTCGGCCTTCATATCTATAATTTCGGGAGCTGCAACTGATACCTCGGTCGAATCAATGCCATTAGTGCTCAGAAAATCTTTAATTGCCTTAGTTTGATTCTCCATTGTAACATACAATGCCGGCAGATCATTACCGATATTTTTAAACATTAGCGGCCAAATAACATGATTTGCTTTAACTTCCATCTCAGCTAATCCTTTAACAGAAACTACCCGTTCCTTATCTTTGAATCCATCAATTGCCGATTTAATACATAATCCCAATAAAACTAATCCAACGGCAACCAGTAATCCGGCAATTGCCATTCCTTTCGATTTGTCTTCCATTATTCTTAAGATTTGAAAAAGTTAATAAGATAATCAATCTATATGATTCATCACTAAAACAAGTCTGCAAAAAAGAAAGTTTATTATTATAAAAAATAAGCTATACTATAGCATATAGTTGCAAAGGAAATAAAACATTACCATCTGAACAAAAAAAGCTGCACTTTTTTATGAGTGCAGCTTTGTATTGATATTTATTATGCTTCGTGTTTTATTCCTTTATCACGGGTTGAAGAAAATCAACAAAGCAAAGAGCAGCTAACGCTGTTCCATATCTTTTTTCGATGGTTATACCTTCAGTAATAAAGTTTAGTTCACCTAAGTAATACTTACCGTAAGTTTTCTGATGCAAGTCGTTGATAACGCGAATCAATCTTGATTCAAGCTCTTCAATACGATAGCGGCCACTAACTTCACAAACCAAAGCACCTAACTTCTCATCAAAGTTTTCATCTTTGTACATCCAGGCATAAACAACACCTGCAGAAACAAACTCATCCTGATATCCGTGAGATACAGCCATGATGGTTTTCATTTCCGAACCAAATGGAGGAAGATCAATTTCGTCCATGGTTACCAAATGAGCAGTTGCAGGTATAACAGACGAATACGTCATGATATTAAAGTCTGAGATACCGGCATCATAAAGAGCCATGTGGTAAGAACCTGCATGCTTTTCAAGATCAGACTCCCCACTTCCCTTTGTAATAAAAAAGGTGTTTGGAATTAAATTACCAACTTTCTTAACCATCTACAAAATACTTTTTTACTTATTAATAAATGCTTTGAGCCTGCAAAAATAGGAACTTCTTTCCGATAAAACACATTTAAATCCTGAAAAAAACATGTCCGGGCTCAATAATTTAATTTTTGACCAGCAATAATGTGTGAAGAGTATCTTAAAATCTGATTTTAGTAACGATTCTGCACATTACTTCTCAACTTTGGCATGAATAGTACGAACACTGAAAACCTCGTCGTAGGCAATATTGCCGTTGCCTTCCTTCAATATTATCTCAAAATCGGCTAATCCGGTTTTAAGTGTAGGTAAAGCAGTAACTGCAACTGAATATCGAACCGACTCATCAGAATCAATTCTGCCGATTGGTACGGGATCTGATAAAACCAACTCTCCTGCCCCATTCTTCTTATTAAGAACTGCCCTCACATCAATTGCGGGAACAGCAGACTCATTAACAATAACGAAGGTAATCTTGCAAAGTTCGCCGGCATCTATGCCTTCATTATTATTTTCATCTTCCAGAATTATTTCGGTAACGACCAGCTTTGCTCTCTCCTGAAGAGGCATCTCTTGTATCCTATTCCTGTTTCGGGAAGTATTATCTTCAGCTACGACCATTACTCCTGCAGCGGTTCCAACAATAGACCCGATAGATGAACCTACAAAAGCTCCGTGCCTTCCACCCATACTTTCTCCAATAAACAACCCGGCAACACTACCGATGGCATTTCCGGTGTTAGCTGCAAAAATTGTTCTTGATGTTTGATCCATGGTCGCACAAGCAGAAAACAATAAAAGCGAAAAGAATAGAAAGAATGCAAACAACTTGTTCATACTTACTTATACTTTCAGATTTATACTTCAAAGATACGTACCATCTCTTAATTTAACAACAGAAGCACGTTAAAAGACAATAGACTGTCTACAAAAAACATTAACAATTCAATATTTTTTACTCAACTAACCGAACAAAACTGCGACATGCCATGTTGTAACTATAAAACAATTAAAACATATTAGCTATGCTTACACTATGTCTTAGCTTACTGTTGCTAATTTCACCCAATAGTCAAATAACAGATAAAAACGAAAAAGTTATGAAATTTGAATTAGTATCATTGCCTTACGCCACCGATGCGTTGGCACCTGTAATTGGTAAAGCTACCATTGAATTCCATCATGGTAAGCACCTACTGGCTTATGTAAACAATTTAAACAACCTTATCCCCGGAACAAAATTTGAAAATGCGGATCTTGAGACAATCGTAAAAGAATCGGATGGCGCTATTTTCAACAACGCAGGTCAGGTGTTAAACCATAATCTCTACTTTACACAATTTTCTCCTAAGGGAGGCGGAAAACCCAGCGGTGCGTTAGCAAAAGCTATTGACGACCAGTGGGGTTCTTTCGAAGAATTCCAAAAAGAATTTGTTAATGGCGGCGTAACACAGTTTGGTTCAGGCTGGGTATGGCTTGCAAAAGATAAAGATGGAAAACTATTCATCACAAAGGAATCTAATGCAGGTAACCCTGTAACAAAAGGTCTTACTCCTATTTTGGGATTCGACGTATGGGAACACTCTTACTATTTGGATTATCAAAACCGCCGTGCCGACCACCTGGCCGAACTTTGGAAAATTGTTGATTGGAGTGTTGTTGAGAAAAGATATTAATTTTATATTTGCAACAATATTAAATCCTTCCTCACAGCTTACAATTTGAGGACGGGAGGTTTCTCCCGGAAAAGAGCTACTCATTAGTTGGGTAGCTCTTTTTATTTAGATTTTTCACTTAAGAGATCTATTCTTTTCAATACGAAGAGGTATTCGTTTGACATATGTTGAACGCAAAGTCAACAGCTGTCTACTTTGCGTTCAACATATGACAAACGCAAGATACACAATTGACAAACGAATAGTTTATAGTTATAAAAGAAATAGTTTCCCGTTTACTAAGGAATAGTTTATGGCATGATCTGCTCTAAATGCCTACCTTTTTTAAATAGTACAACAGCATCAGCAATAGATTATAAGTAAATCTTTTCTATCGGTCCGTGTATTTGTATTTATGCCTGCAACCAGAAAGAAGAAGTCCGTATATGACTTCACAGCGATATACGGACAAACAAATAACAAACTCTACTTATATGAAAAAACAAATACATTAAAACTCTAGTTACTTACAGTTATGAATGTAATACCATCATAGGTGTATCTGTGTGAAATAACATCTTCCTTGCGATACTCGGATTAAACATTCTGGCAAAAATACCCCTGCGATGTGTGCTAAATGCAATGAGATCAATACTTTTATCTCTTACAAATTTTTCGATTGCCAAAAGTAAATCACCATCATCAAGCACAGTATGGTTTATCTTTGCATCCGGATATTGTTTCTTAAAGTATTCACGTATTCCGGACAATCTTATTTCGTTCCATTCATCCTTGCTTGTTGATATATTAAAAATATGAATCTGTATATCGAAATCCTTGAATAATTCCATAAACTTGTCAAATACAATCAAATCGCGCTGATCAAAAGAGGTTGAAAAAGCTACATTTTTAACATCACTCAAACTGTTGAACGGTACATTTTCGGGTATTGCAAGAACAGGAACCTTACTTATCTCGATCACTTCGCCGGTAACGCTACCTATTAAGTCCAAATCTTTTTGACTTTTACCTCTTGTACCCATAACAACCAACGTTGGATTATACTCTTTACAAAAGGCTACTATTTCTTCTTCCGGCAGACCTTCCCGCAGTGCATTCGAAAAGTTTACATAGGGTAATTCTCCGGAATCCATTTTCTTTTTAAGTAAATTGCAAATATTAGCCATGTCATCCTGGACTCTCTTCAGCAAATGCTGTACGGTATCGTCGTCATTTATCTGATAGGCCAACGTATCTCCAAGAGGTATAGCCGAGGGGAAATAAGGGGTGAAATAAGCATGCAGAATCATCACTTCGGCACCAACCTTGTGTGCATAATTAATACCTATTTCGCAAGCGGCAATCGAATAATCCGAGAAGTCCACAGGAATCAGCACTTTCTTTGTCTTTGGTCCGGATTCAACATTGACATCCTCTTCAGCAAAAAACTTACTATCCTCAATTATTCTGAGAGCATGGGGTAGATCACTTTCTTTAATTCTCACACGTACTCCGGCTGATACAACCGGTTGAATAAGGTTTACATTGTGTATATAAACATCAATACCCTCTGTTTCAAGCATCGTTTTTAAAATCTGAGCTTTTTCGAACGTGTGGATAGCTAATGTTACTAACTTATCTTCCATACTTATGGTTTTTTATATAAAACAACAAGTTCCTTTTAAAGGTTTAAAAAAAAATCCCAGTGCCTTTAGTTATGCATTGGGATTTTAAGCGTTGAAAATTTCCTTTACGCTTCGGGCGCTACCGCTTTCTTCCCAATCTTTTCGTTGAGAATTTGCAATGCGCGCTCCAAAACTGTTGTGTCGTCAAGAATTACTAATCCACCATCTGGTCCGGGCTCTATGTGTACCCCACAACTCTTTCCATCCTTAAAATTATGTCCTCCGAAATAATTCCGAACGGTTTCTACTGATAAACCCAACTCATCGGCAATACGATGAGTGCTACCATCAGGCAGGCTGTCTTTGATTTTACGTAGCTCGTTAAATGTGATTGTCTTCGTCATGGTATTCCTTTTTTGAAGGTTAATACTTGTGTTAAAATTCATGCCTCTAACTTAGCCATTATAAACATACTAAACAAATTATTTCACACAAATAATGTTTATTTTCACATGCTTTACGGCATCATTTAATCACTCCGTCTATCGTAGTATTGTAACCAGAGGTTTTGTTAGAATCAATATAAGTAAAACTGAAATAAGTATTGAATAGACAATCAATCTTTTCTCTTTTAAGCTATAGATAGTATCTGGCGCATTTGTTGGGAAATAGGCTTTCAAACCGGTATTCCGTACATATAAGTACAACTTGTATACAACATATCCAAAAAAGACTCCGGCAAACATACCACATACTACATCCGAAATAAAATGTACTCCCAGATATATCCGGGTATATGCTGTAAGCACCGACCAGGAAAAGATAGTCCACGTAAACATCTTATTTCTTAAAAGTAAAGACATAAACATGGCAAAGCCGAATGCATTGGCTGCATGACTCGATATAAAGCCGTAAAGACCACTTCTGTAATCAAAAACAATCTTTACCTGATCCATAAAATCGGGATGATGCGTGGGGCGATACCGCGCAAAAATGGGCTTGCAAAAATGAGAAGCAAATTGATCGCATAAGGTAATCACTAAAGCAATGGATACAAGTATGAGAATCGATTCTCTCCAATTCTTCTTATATACCAGTACAAACAATATAAAAGCTGCCAACGGCAGCCAGACAACTTTCCCGGAATATAGCCACATAAAGCTATCCAGAAATGTTGAATCGCTGCCGTTGAGGAAGAAAAATAAATCTCGTTCAAATAATAACTCTTTTTCGAGCATGAGGCATTGGATGTTAAATTAAATAGCAACAATATCTTTGGTAAGCATCCAACCCACATTCCCATTTTCAAGTTCGATTTCACTCCATTCTCCCAACTTGCTTTTTACCGTAACTTTTGTTCCTTCATGTAGAATAAACAAATCAGTTCCACTGGAATCCGGCGAGCTCTTTATAGTAACTGTCGGGACAAAGATGATGGCATCGTTCCGGTTGTTTAGTTTGCTTTGCTGATTACTTGCAAAAATGTTGGCAAGAATAACAATAACTAATAAAACGATACTTAAATAGAATGCAATTTTTTTCAAGCGTATCCATCGAGAGAAGAAATACATAAACAAACTGAAAATAAATAACAGAAAGGTCGTAATACCTAATTTAGCCCACGAATCGGCAGATCCCATATTCTGAACCGACTGAAACCAAGTAACTATAAACAGCTCGCCTACGGGTTCTATTTTGTCGACCGACTTAAGTTTCGCCATTTGAAGATTAAAACGAATGTCTCCATCTCCGGGATCCAGCAGTAATGCCCGTTCGTAATTCAAGATAGCCGGAGCGATTTTGTCCACCCGGTAATATGAATTGCCAAGATTATAATATATTTCGGCAGACTCACCGTTTGTCTTTAAAATGTTTTCATACAGTTCGATTGCTTTATCAAACTCACCTTTCGAAAAAGCAACTTCAGCCTCTTTTACTGTCGAATCTTGAGCAAACAGATTTCCATAAAAGCATAGGAACAACAATAAAAGCCCATATTTTTTAATATATCCGATTATTTCCATTTTAGTTACTTTTTGATTGTGTTTTCCATTTTTCCAATTGCATCGGCTGTTAGTTCGTACAGATTATCCATCGCATCCGAACTTTGAGCTGGAGCATAACGTGCAAATTCACATGTATTCAAAATACGCATAAACTCATTAATCAAAGATTCGTCAACGCCATATTTAATTAATTCTGCTTCAACATTATCTTTTGTAAGATTAGATTGAGGAATATTCAATTTATCACTTAAATATCCCCACAAAGCACGTAAAACCTCTTCATAAAATGCTTCTTTATCATTTGCTTTTAAAAGTTTACCTGCATTCTTTAAGCGTTTAACAGCCATCTTATTCGCTTTCTTGGTGCGAACCAGAGCAATATTGGCATTTTCTTTTACTTGCTTACGGTAGATAAAGAAAAATACGACAAATAATATTGACGGAATTAAGTAACATAGCACGTAAATAAAAGAGCCAAAGAATACGTCATCTTTTGAAACAAATCTAACATCGTTGATTTTAAGATATCTGATATCCTGACCAATATATTTCAAGCTTTCTTTTTCACCAAAATTGTTTATAACCGGCGAAGCTGCATTACCATCTCCCTTTTCAACGTGAAGCTTGTACGGACCGGCTTTCAGCGTTTTATAGGATAGAGATTTTGTATCGAAATAAGAAAACTCTATGGCAGGAATTTCAAAGTCACCCGCATATCTTGGAATAGCATAGTATTCGATAGTCTTACTTCCAGAAACTCCGGCAGCAGTTGTTTTAATATCCGTTTCAACTTTTGGATCATAAATTTCAAAGTCATTCGGGAAAACAACCTCAGGATTCTTGATGAGTTTAACATTTCCGTTTCCTGTCAGTTTAAGTTTTATCGTAACAGCCTCATTTGCTTTAACCCTATCGGAATTGATGGAAGCATTCATGCTAAAGTTCCCAACTGCACCAGAAAATGAAGCAGGCTTGCCTGCTGGCAATGGTTTTACTGTAACCGAAGCTGGAGAAGATGTAATCACCTTCTTAACATCTTGATAAGAATCAAAGAAATCATCAAATATGCTACGCACCTTTTGTTGGGTCCTCACTCTTACAACAGCATCGAATTTACCCGCAGGGATAGTTAGTTTTCCAGAACGCTGCGGATATAAAACGGTTTGCTTCAAAACTACTGTACGGTAGTTTCTGCCATTGTAATTTTCAAGTCCCCACTGTTTTTGTTCGGGTAATTCTACTTCTTGTGCCAGGAAACCTTCAAACTCGGGGAATTTTACTCCGGTCAGACCACAGTCATAAAGAGAATACAACTTAAATGTTACAACAAAACCTTGTTGTTCGTATACATTGCGATCATCTACCAACATTTTAACAAAGAGGCCATCGCTTGTAATTGCCTGAGAGCTTGGTTGCGATGAGGATGCTCCTTCTGATGATGAATTTCCTGATCCGGCAGCAGCTTTATCCGGAGGCAAAACCTTTATCGATAAAGCGTTAGAAACATAGTTTGCTCCATTTACTTTAATGGTAGCCGGTGCAATATTGAATGTACCTACTTTTTTGGGCATCAAAATATAGGTATAAGTAATCGTTGTTTCACTCGTACTCTGACCATTAACCCAAGACGAGCTGTACGATTTAGATTGTGAGGGGCCCATCAGAACCTCAAAATCAGGCATTTCCTGCACTCTCAAATCCTTCGCTTCAGCATTGACCGTAAAAGACAACCTGAACTGTTCACCCATAACAATCGCATTAGGAGCCGAAGCTGTAAATTTTACATCAGCAGCTTCAGACACTAACACAAAAAGGAGAAGCGAAAATAAGAAAACTAATTTTCTCATTATAATATATTTTTTCTGTTTTTTATCTAAATATTACCACTCTTTCTCTGTTCTTCTGCGCTGTTGCTGTTGCATTTGCGCCTTCTTAACCTTTTCTTGAGTATCCTTTTCATCCTGCAGGAAAGCATCAAGCATCTGCTGAGCATTGTCTTTACTCATTTGCTCATTTTGCTGTTGCTCTTCCTGAGTTTTATTTTGTTTTTTATCGTCTTGCTGTTGTTGTTGATTCTGTTGTTGATCTTCCTTGTTCTTCTGATCATCTTTTTGATCTTTGTTCTGTTGTTCTTCACTCTGATCCTGATTCTGCTGATTCTCCAGCAACTTCTGAGCAAGTGCCAGGTTATACCTGGTCTCATCATCTTTAGGATTCAAGCGCAATGATTGCCGGTATGCCTGTACACTCTTATCATATTGCTTGTTTTTCATAGAAATATTACCTAAATTATGAAAAACCTGTGCCAACTTAACCGGATCTTTCTCTTGTGCAGCTATCAGCTGATACTGCTCGGCTGCTTCGGGAAACTTACCTTGTTTATATAAAGAATTACCCAGATTATAGGTACCTTCAATCGAACGAGGATTTACCTCCAGACTCTTTCGGTAAGAAATCTCGGATTCTGTATATTTCTCTTTCTTATATAATTTATTTCCCTCGCGAACATTCTTTCGTTCTGCTTTTTGGGCAAAAGTAAAGCTTGCCCCCATCAGACATAGAGCAACTATAAATATCGGTCTCTTAATTATCATCATAACGTCCTAATTTACGAAAAAATCTTTACTTTCCTAAAAATCCTGTTCTTTCTATCAAAGATCAGCAGTTCAACGATAAGCAAAAATAAAGCTATCCATGCCACAAGCTGAAACTGTTCATCATATTCTGAATAAACTTTGCTGTCAAGCTCTGTTTTCTTCATTTTGTCGATTTCTTTCTGTAAAGCTTTCAATGCGGAATTTGTATTATCGGCTCTAACATACATACCCTTTCCTGCAGCGGCTATTTCCTGGCACATTTGCTCATTAAGCATAGTTATAACCACATTTCCGTCTTTATCCTTCATGTAATTGTTGGTTCCCTGCAATGGAATAGGACCACCTTTAGGCAAACCAATACCAACAATATTGACATGAATTCCTTTTTCTGCAGCAGCGGAAGCAGCTCCGATAGCATCATCTTCATGGTTTTCGCCATCCGTGATAAGCACAATCGTTTTATCCGAAGTTTCATTAGGAGTAAAAGAGCGTGCAGCCAGATTAATGGCAGCGCCGATTGACGTACCCTGAGCAGAAACCATGGATGGATTGATGGATGTTAAAAACATCTTGGCAGAAATGTAATCAGATGTAATGGGAAGCTGCGTAAATGCATCTCCCGCAAAAACGATCAATCCCACTTTATCATCGGTAAAACCATCTGTTAGTTTGGAAAGCATCTGCTTCGATTTTTCCAGACGATTAGGCGAAACGTCTTCAGCCAACATAGAGTTGGATACATCCAGACAAACCATTATCTCTACCCCCTGACGCTTTACAGTTTCAAGTTTCGAGCCAAACTGGGGTCCTGCTATTACAAAAATAATTGCAGCCACAGCTCCAAATATGAACCAAAACTTCAAAAACTGTCGTTTGGGTGATACTTCGGGCATCAATTGCGACAGAATTTCAGGATTTCCCAATCTCTTTATTGCCTTTCTCTTCTGCAAGTATGCATAAACATATACTGCAAGCAATACCGGGAGAATAAACAGCAAGTATAAAAACTCGGGATTTGCAAAACGAAACATAAGCCTATTATTTATGGAATATTTCTAAACAATGTATATCTCAATAAAATCTCCATCAGCAATAATGCAAATATGAGTAAGGCAAGGTCTTTATATTCTTCCTGCTTCTTGCTATATTGCTGCACGCTGATTTTTACTTTTTCCATCTGATCAATTTCAGAATAGATCGACTTTAAGCTGGCATTGTCTGTAGCCCTGAAGTATTTACCTCCTGTTGTTACGGCAATCTCGTTTAAAGTTTTCTCATCAATTTCAACTTTTACATTCTGATATTGAACACCAAAAGCTGTTTGGAAAGGATACGGAGCTTCTCCCTGGGTACCAACCCCAATCGTATAAACCCTGATACCAAAAGTTTTAGCAATCTCGGCAGCTGTTACAGGAGCTATTTCACCCATATTATTGGATCCATCGGTAAGTAATATAATTACTTTCGATTTAGCCTGACTGTCTTTGATACGGCTAACAGCATTGGCTAGCCCCAATCCTACAGCTGTACCATCTTCAATCATACCACTTTGAATATCTTTAAACAGATTAAGCAAAACCGTATGATCGGTAGTAAGCGGACATTGAGTAAAGCTTTCTCCCGAAAATACAACTAATCCAATGTTATCGTTTGGCCGGCCATTCACAAAAGCCGCCGCCACATCTTTTGCAGCTTCCAGACGGTTAGGTTTCAGGTCCTGGGCCAGCATACTACTCGATATATCCATCGCCATTACAATATCGATACCCTCAGTTGTTGTATTCTCCCAATTGTCGGTAGACTGAGGCCTTGCAAGAACAACAATAAGTAGCGCGATAACTACAACTCGCAATACAAAAGGCAGATGTCTTAAGTGTACCTTGTAAGATGTTGCTTGAGGAGCATCAAATGCCTGCGAAGAGGATATCTGAAAACTTGCCTGTTTTTTACGGAGTTTCCATATATACCATCCAATAAGCGGGATAAGCAACAACAATAAAAACAGATATGTAGGATTTGCAAATACCATTTTATTCTTTTATTTCTGTTGATTCTTTTGATTCTTCAGGAGATGCCACTTCAACTACTTTTGTTTGATTAACAAAAAGATATGCATTCATCAGACTCAATTCATTCTCATCGGGAAGCGGATGCAGCTTGGCAAACTTCACAAAATCGGCCAATTCAAGAATCTGCTTCAAACTATTATACGACGAATTGGCTTCACTTTCCAAACGGATCAGCTCCAGAATTTCTCCGGAAGTCATCTCCATTGCATTGATTCCAAAACGATTTACCATATACTTGCGCAAGGTATCTGTAAGCAAGGTGTAGTATTCTTTATTTCTACCTTGTTGCCATAGTTTCTGTTGCTTGATTTCATCCAGTTCTTTCATGGCCATCTCAAAAGGAGGAAGTTTAGGTTCTTGTTTCTTAAATGGTATGATTGACTGTCTGTTTCTGAGTCTTTTCAATATATATCCGATCAGACAAATCAGAAAGCAAGCAAACAATACTCCGTAGATGAGAAGATAATAGTCCGCCAAAACAAACGGAGGATCCCAAGTTTCCTTTATATCATTAAATTCATCCGGTTTATCAATGTTTACAGGAATGGTGGAAACCTTTAAAGCAACCTGATTCGAGTAAATCGTATCCGTCTGATCAATTACCTTAAAAGGAGGTAACAGATACAAAGACGAGTCGAATGAGGTAACCAAAATATCCTGCTTGATTAGCAACCTGTTGTTATCAATAACCGTTGTATCGGCCTTGGCAATATTCAGCACCTCCACCCCGGTCATCAGGGTATCGTTAGGTATAGGAACAATCACATTTTTACCATTATCGGTTGTAACGGTAAGATGCAATACGGTCTGTTCACCAATCAGTATAGCTGCAGAATCGATTGAAACATCAATCAGGGTCTGTTGCGCATATAGTTTTGTTCCTTGCAAGAAAGACAATACGATCGCAATAAACAAAATGCCTTTATTTATGTATCTCATTTGCATGCTTAATTACGTTTTTCAAATAGAGCGATCAACGCTTTGACATAATCTTCATCGGTACGGACAGAAACCGAGTCGACACGACATTTTTTAAATGCGTTGTTCATTTCATTTTGCCGTGTATTCCACCATTCACTAAAAGCACTACGTACTTTGGCCGACGAACTGTCTATCCAACGTTCAGCACCCGTTTCAGCATCTTTCACTTTCATCAGTCCAACCGAAGGAAGTTCAGTTTCACGCTGGTCATACACTTGAATCGCCACTACATCATGCTTTCTGTTTGCAATAGTCAGCGCATCTTTAAATCCGCCCTTATCTATAAAGTCGGAAATAAGAAAAGCCGTACAGCGTTTTTTAATTGCGTTTGTGAGGTATTTCAATACCAGGCTGATATCCGTTTTTGTATCATCAGGCTTAAAGTCGATCAATTCGCGGATGATATACAGTATATGCTTCTTTCCCTTCTGAGGCGGAATAAACTTTTCAATTTTATCCGAGAAAAACAGTACTCCGATCTTATCATTGTTCTGAATTGCCGAAAATGCGAGAGTCGCCGCTATTTCTGTAATTATTTCTTTCTTCATAACATTTACAGAACCGAAGTCCCGACTTCCGGAAACATCAATCATCAGCATAACCGTAAGTTCACGCTCTTCTTCAAACACCTTAACATAAGGACGTATATAGCGGGCCGTAACATTCCAGTCGATATCCCGGATGTCATCGCCATACTGATATTCCCGAACCTCGCTAAAAGCCATCCCCCTACCTTTGAAGGCCGAATGATATTGACCCGCAAAAATATTACGGGACAATCCGCGGGTTTTAATCTCTATCCTACGAACTTTCTTTAATAGTTCACTTGTTTCCATAGTAACCACATTCTTGGTTTAAACTAAATTTCCTCACTCACTTCCGTTATATGTCCTATGCAATGTCGCAGATGAATAACTCGGTCTCAAAACATAAAACAAATAATAGCGGAATAGACAGTTCGAAAAAAATCAAGGAACTTCTACTTTATTAAGTATTTCGCTTATAATCTCTTCTGATGTCAGGTTATTTGCCTCTGCTTCATAACTTAAACCAATACGGTGACGCATCACGTCGTGACAAACCGCACGGATATCTTCGGGGATAACATATCCTCTTCGTTTAATAAATGCGTATGCACGAGCCGCCAACGCCAGGTTGATGGATGCACGGGGAGATGCACCGAATGATATCATATTGGATAGATTTGCCAAGCCATGTTCCTGAGGGAAACGGGTTGCAAATACGATATCAACAATGTATCGTTCTATTTTTTCGTCCAGGTAAACATCGCGAACCACTTTACGTGCCTCAATGATTTCCTGTTTAGTAAGAACCGGTTTGATTTCATTCTTTATACCGGAGATATTCTGACGGATAATTAGTTTCTCTTCTTCCTTTTTGGGGTAATTAATGACCACCTTAAGCATAAAACGGTCAACCTGAGCTTCAGGAAGCGGATAGGTTCCTTCTTGTTCGATGGGGTTCTGGGTAGCCATCACCAAGAATGGTTCCGGTAATTTGAATGTATGCTCACTGATTGTAACCTGACGTTCCTGCATAGCCTCAAGCAGAGCACTCTGCACCTTTGCCGGAGCACGGTTTATTTCATCTGCCAGAACAAAGTTCGCAAAAACAGGACCTTGCTTAACGTGAAAATCTTCGTTCTTCTGACTGTAAATCATGGTACCCACAACGTCTGCAGGCAACAAATCGGGTGTAAACTGAATACGGCTATATTTGGCATCAATCAACGAAGCCAGGGTTTTTATGGCCAGGGTTTTTGCCAAACCGGGAACACCTTCCAAAAGGATGTGTCCATCCGAAAGCAGACCAATCATTAATGATTCAACTAAATGCTTCTGACCTACGATCACCTGATCCATTCCCATGGTAATCATGTTCACAAACGAACTTTTGCTTTCAATTCGCTCATTCAACTCACGAATGTCTACTGTCTGACTCATAGAATTATTTGATTATATTGTTTGTTATTCTTTTTCTTTTTAAAACGCAGCACAAAAATAGAAATGTTAAAACCGTATTCCTTACTTTACCAGTTAAATAATGCTAACCAAAGCAACTCTTATGGCATAAGTTTATTAAAATAGTTTATCACTCCTTTAAAATCTCAGTTTGAAGCGCTGCGGCCTTCCGAATGGACTGCTCGTCATTCGCATCAATATTATATGTTTCGGGCACCGGGATATGTATCTTAGTCCCGATAGCAACGCTGTTTGGGTTGGGTATAGATTCCTTATTGGCAAGATAAAGATATACCCAGAAGATTTTATGTCCGTAATACTTCAACGAGATCAAAGTGAGTCTGTCTCCCGTTTGAATTACGACCGTATCCATGTATTTTGTTTTTACTTGCTCCGTTTGCATAGTACCCTGAGGTTCCGAAACCACCTCCGGCACAGAATCCTTCTCATTTGAAGGAATAGAATCAGACTCATCGAAAACAGAATCTGTCGGGGCGGGCGTTTCAGTCGGTATCGCTGAAACACTTTCAATCATAATTGGCACTGCATTTCTCACCTCAAGAGATTGGAAATAAAAAAACAGGGCAACAGAAGCTGTCACAAGCAATCCGCCAACAATGATATAGAAAAAAGTTTTAGTTGCAGTATGGCCGTGTTTACGTCTCTTTTTAGGTTTTGCTTCTGGAGCGACAAATGCTACCGGATCTTTTGCTGAAAGAGAAGCCAGTTTAGCCCGTATTATTTCTTCTCTGTTTTCGGTCTGCTCTTTTTCTTTATCCGGACTGTCAACCTGTGAGCTTGATTCAAGTTCGGGCATCAACTCATTTGCCTGCGAGTCTGGGATAGTATCAACTACTTCAGATGCAAGATCTGCTTCCGGAGACTCATCTATCTCTTCTGAGAGAGTCTCATCCATGTTTATCGAATCTTCAACTTCAATAGTATCTTCTTCTTTGAGGTTTTCCATTTCTATAGTTTCTTCATTATAAGGCTCTGAAACTTCCTCCGGAGAATCATCTGAAACCGGAGAATCTACCGTCTCAATTTGTCCATTCGGCTGTTTATCGACAGTCAAAGCTTCTTCCGGGGAATGAATTTCCGGCAAGTCCTCCGGATCAGCAAGCTCTTCGGTCATTTCTTTGTCCAGGAGACCGTTAATCCTGCTTTCAGTCACAGAAGACTTCGGTAAAGACAAATCCTCTCCATCTTCATTCGCATCCGATTCTAAATCAGAATCTACATCGTCTTCATCTGAGTCGTCAGCCATTTCCATATCCTGGAACGAAGCTGCATCTCCAATTTCAGTTGTCTCAAAAATAGAAAACGGACGATTAACCAATTCCTTTAATTCGTTATCAGGTAAAAATGAACACTTATAATGAGCCGGAATCAAAATACGTTCACCTGTATTTACATGAATACTTTCACGATCCTCCACCAATACAATTTTAAAGGTACCCAATCCTTTTACCTTCACCATTTTGTCTGAAAGCAGCCCTTCAGATACAACCGTAATAAATTCGCGTATAAAACGTTCGGTTTCATACACGTCTTTACCACTTTTGACAGATAACAACGTGGCTAATTCCTGTATAGTCAACTTGTTATTCATTATCTGCCATCTCCTTTAATTTAGCTTTAAGGATTGTTGCCGGTTTAAACACGGCTACAAGCTTCGGAGGAACCAGGTAACGCTTCCCGTTGGCCGGATTTACAGAAATCCGGTCAGACTTTTTCTTCACCTCAAAATGTCCGAAATCTGGAAGAGTTACAATATCATTTTCAATTAAATGAGTCCCAACAATCGAACAAAAAGAATCAAGCATATCAGCAACCTCCTGGGACTTCATACCCAAGCGGTCGGACAATTCGGAAATCAACTCTTTGTTTTTCATATCAGTATCTTCATTAAATCAGAATACGTGCTATTTTACTTATTCTTTGCAAATGCACAAAAGATAGTTGATTGATAAAAATCAATCAACTATCTTTCCGTATAAATCAAAAGCCTGAGAATCTGTAATTTCAACAAAATACATTTCTCCTACTTTAAGTTCTTTTTCTTTGGAAATAAGAATTTCCGGATCCACTTCAGGCGAATCAAACTGCGATCGTCCCACATAGAAATCGGGTTCTTCCCTATCAACAATCACTTTAAGAATCTTTCCTACTTTAGATTCGTTCAACTCCGTAGAGATCCGCTCCTGAATCCGCATGATATAATCCATTCTTTCCTGTTTCGTTTCCTGAGGGATTACATCTTCAAAATGGTTATAGGAATAGGTGTCCGCTTCATGACTATATGTAAAAGCACCCATACGCTCAAAACGCATCTCTTTTACAAATGCGACCAACTCTTCGAAATCCTGATCAGTTTCACCCGGGTGACCAACCATCAGGGTAGTACGCACATGAATACCCGGAACCTCTTTACGTATACGTTCAAGGAGTTCGTATGTCTGCTCTTTTGTAATATTCCTACGCATATTCTTCAGCATATTATCGCTGATATGCTGTAATGCTATATCAAGGTATTTACATACATTATCACGTTCGCGCATTACACGTAACAAATCGTAGGGGAAATGAGCCGGATAGGCATAATGAAGTCGTATCCACTCAACGCCCGGTATATCTGAAATCCGTTCAATTAATTCGGGTAAAGCCATACGTTTATATAAATCCAACCCATAATAGGTAAGATCCTGCGCAATAACCTGGAATTCCTTTACGCCCCTTTTTACAAGCAATTTTACTTCTGCTTCAATATCCTCAATCGGTCTGGAATGATACTTACCGGTAATAATAGGAATAGAGCAATAAGAACAAGTGCGATCACAACCTTCGCCAATTTTCAAATACGCATAATGTTTGGGGGTAGTAAGCATACGGTCGTCCGACAATTCATTGTGATAGGCTTTGCCTAAATCAGACAACACCTCTTTCCAGTTGAATTTGCCGTAAAACTTATCCACCTCGGGTAATTCCCGTTTAAGGTCGTCCAGGAAGCGTTCGGTAAGGCATCCCATAGCTATCAGCTTGCCAATTTTACCATTCTTTTTGGCTTCTGCCAGTTGAAGAATCATATTAATGGATTCCTCCTGTGCATCACCAATAAAACCGCAGGTGTTAACCACTACGATTTCGCCGTTTATCTTTTTCGGATCGTGCTCCACAGTATACCCATTCGCCTTGAACTGACGCATTAACTGCTCAGAATCAACCAGGTTTTTGGAACACCCCAATGTAATAATATCAACTTTATTTTTTCTCATATATAAAAATGGAGAAAGAAGAGCTAGCCCTTCTTTGTATATTTATTCTCCGAATAATGAATTTACAAACTCTTTTCTCTGAAATACCTGAAGATCTTCCATACCTTCACCCAGCCCGATATATTTTACGGGTATTCGGAAGTGATCTGATATACCTATAACCACTCCCCCTTTAGCCGTTCCGTCCAATTTAGTGATCGCAAGCGCATTTACTTCCGTAGCAGCCGTAAACTGCTTAGCTTGTTCAAAAGCATTCTGTCCGGTCGATCCATCTAAAACCAGCAGAATTTCGTGTGGAGCATCCGGAACAACCTTCTTCATCACATTTTTTATTTTGGTAAGCTCGTTCATCAGGTTTATCTTGTTATGGAGACGGCCAGCAGTATCAATAATAACCACATCCGCATCATTGGCAACAGCCGAATTCAAGGTATCGTAAGCAACCGAAGCCGGATCAGAGCCCATCTTCTGTTTTATCACAGACACCCCTACCCGTTCGCCCCAGATTACCAACTGCTCTACCGCTGCAGCACGGAAGGTATCAGCAGCTCCCAGATACACTTTTTTACCTGCTTTTTTAAATTGATAAGCAAGTTTGCCAATTGTAGTGGTTTTACCCACGCCATTCACACCTACAACCATAATTACATACGGCTTCTTATCATCCGGAGTTGTAAATCCCTCCGTATCTTCTGTATTGTTTTCGGTAAGCAGACTGGCTATCTCATCACGCAGAATGGCCGTAAGCTCTTGCGTATTTACAAATTTATCTGAGGCCACCCTCTTCTCGATGCGGGAAATAATTTTAAGTGTAGTATCCACTCCAACGTCCGAAGTGATAAGTACCTCCTCCAGATTATCCAATACTTCATCGTCTACCTTGCTCTTGCCGGCAATTGCCCGGGCAATCTTGGTAAATACATTTTCTTTTGTCTTCGATAATCCCTTATCTAATGTCTCTTTTTTTTCTTTACTGAAAAAGCTGAAAATACCCATACTTTATATTGCTAGTTTATACCACTCTAATTATTGCGCTAAAGTACAAAAAATATTGTTTAGAACATTAACTCATTCTGTTTTTGTAATCTTCGTAGCCAAACGATCTGTAAAGTACAAGCTCGTCCTCTTTGCTCCACAAGGCCAATGAAGGGTGTGGAATACCATTGAACATAGATGTTTTAACAATCGTATAATGAATCATATCTTCAAAAATGACTTTATCACCCACTTCAAGCGGTTTGTCGAAAGACCAGTCTCCCATATAATCGCCACTCAGGCAGCTGTTTCCTCCAATCCGGTAGGTAGGTTTACCTTCCACGGCGTCCGTAGCATTCCGTATAGCCGGTTTGTAAGGCATTTCAAGGCAGTCGGGCATATGACAGGTGAATGATGCATCAATAATCGCTGTTTTAATACCTTTATTCTCCACGATATCCACCACTGTAGTAAGTAAAAAACCGGTTTGCCAGGCAAAAGCACTTCCTGGCTCCATAATTATTTCCAGATTTGGATATTTAGTTTTAAATGCACGAAGTACAGAAACCAGGTGAGCCGTATCGTAATCTTTTCGGGTCATCAGATGACCTCCTCCCATATTCAGCCATTTAACCTGAGAAAGAAGCGTCCCGAATTTTTTATCAACCTCCTGCAAAGTCCTTTCAAGATCATACGAAGAAGATTCGCACAAGGTATGAAAATGTAACCCTTCCACTCCTTCCGGCAAAGTTTCGCCCAATAAATCACGTACGATCCCCATACGTGAACCTGGAGCGCACGGATTATACAAATCGGTCTCCACATCCGAAAATTCCGGATTAATACGTAGGCCGCATGAAATGCCACGTCCATCAGCCTTCACCAGCGGATAAAAACGGTCAAACTGAGAAAGAGAGTTGAAAGTGATGTGACTACTATACTTCAGAATAGCCGGAAAATCAGCCTCGGTATACGCAGGAGAATAGGTGTGCGCCGGGCTACCCATCTCTTCGAAAGCCAATTGCGCTTCAAATTTTGAACTGGCAGTGGAATATGGAATGTATTCCCGCACAATCGGAAACGATTTCCACAAAGCAAAAGCTTTAAAGGCAAGAATAATATTTACTCCCGCTTCCTCCTTCACTCTTTTTATTAAGGCAAGGTTATTGCGTAACAATTTTTCCTCCATTACGTAGCAAGGAGATGGAATCGCATTTAAATCTATCATACTTAAATCAATATTATCATAATTCAGGCTGCAAAGGTAATTAAAAAAACCCTAAATCACCTGCTACATCTTATATCTAAACAAGTGTAAGTTTTGCAAACTTAAGAAGCAACTGTTTTTGTCCGAAGTTATCAAATAAAACGGTTGCTTTCTGATTGGCATCTGTCCCTTCAATCTGAAGAATTTCACCCTCACCAAATCGCTCGTGACGCACCCTGCAGCCCGGTTGTAAATTACTATTCAATGCCGAAACATTCCCGCCGGAAGTAGCCGCATCATTTATTTTAGTAAGGTGTGAAACACGTTGTTGTGCAGCAGCTGTAACAGGCGAACTGAATACATCCTCTGCTTTCGTCTGATTACGGAATGAGGATAGAGCTGCCGACTGATACTCAGCTCGTTTTGATTGGAAAGTATCTTCAGTTGAAGCAACTGACGGAATATCCAAAAATTCGGCATCAATATCTTTCAGAAACCTGCTGGGCGAACAAATAGAACTCTGTCCGTTACGGAAACGGCTTTTGGCATACGTGAGCAGACAATTTTCTTCGGCGCGGGTAATAGCTACATAAAACAGGCGACGTTCCTCCTCGATAGCCCGAAGACTATCCTTAGCCATAAGCGAAGGGAAAAGATCCTCTTCCAGTCCAACTACGATTACATTTTTAAACTCCAACCCTTTAGCCGCATGAACAGTCATCATCGTCACCTTGTTGGCATTTTCATTTTTGTCGTTATCCTGATCAGTCAGCAGTGAAACCTCCGACAGGAAATCGGCCAGCTTAACCGATTCGGCCCCCTCTTCCAATTTTAGTTCGGCAAACTCCGAAATACCTTTAATCAACTCCTGTAAGTTCTCCTGTTTACTGATCCCCTCCACGGAGCGGTCCTGAAAAAGAGAACCCACAATACCCGTTTCCTTTACAACAACAGCAGCCAACTCCTCTACAGAAAGTTGATCATTTTTAAGCATAAAACTCTCAAGAAGTTCCCTGAATGCGTTCAGTTTGTTAGCTGTACCACTGTTGACCGGTAACTTGTAGGCAGCCGGATCCTGCAATACAGTCCACAAACTCACTTCATTATCGGATGCAGCAGCAATCAACTTATTTACAGTCGTTTCACCGATTCCTCTGGTTGGATAATTTATAATACGCTTCAGGGCCTCTTCATCGTGCGGATTAACAATCACCCTGAAATAAGAAATAATATCCTTTATCTCCTTCCTCTGATAAAAAGACAAGCCTCCGTATATCTTATACGGAATGTTTCGTTTACGCAATGCCTCCTCCAGGATACGGCTTTGTGCATTCGTCCGATACAGAATGGCAAAGTCAGAATAGGTATAGTGCGTTCCAGCCATACGCATCTCGGCAATCTTTCCAGCCACCACATATCCCTCTTCATAATCCGAATACGAAGAGATTACACGAATCTTCTCTCCTACGCTATTTTCAGAATAAACCGTTTTATGAATCTGCTCTTTATTTTTATGGATTAAGCTATTGGCCGCATTTACAATAGATTGCGTAGAGCGATAATTCCGTTCAAGCTTAAATATTTTGCATCCCGGATACACATTCTTAAACTGAAGAATATTGTCAATATTAGCACCCCTGAAAGAATAGATACTTTGCGCATCATCTCCAACTACACAGATACGCTGATGTAGTTCGCTTAAGCGCTGTACAATTAAATGCTGGGCAAAATTGGTATCCTGATATTCATCCACTAAAATATACCGAAAGAATCGTCTGTATTTTTCCAACACCTCCGGAAAATCCCGAAACAAAATATTGGTCTGCAGCAACAAATCATCAAAATCCATCGCTCCGGCCTGTTTACAACGAGCCTGATATCGCTTGTAAATCTCCGCAATCAAAGGCATCTTCGAATGTTGATCGGCCTCAATCAGCTCCTTGCTTTGTTCGTAGGCCTTAACCGTAATCAACGAATTCTTAGCATTTGAGATCCTGCTCTGAACTGTACCGATCCGATATACCTTATCGTCCAGCTGCATCTCTTTCATGATAGATTTAAGCAGACTCTTCGAATCGGCCGAATCATAGATGGTAAAAGCAGAAGGATACCCCAGATAAGAGGCTTCGCTTCTTAAAATACGCGAAAATATGGAGTGAAACGTGCCCATCCACAGTCGGCGAGCCTGTTGTTCACCCACAATAGAGGCGATACGCTCCTTCATTTCACGGGCAGCTTTATTTGTAAATGTAAGGGCCAGAATAGATTGAGGGGGAAAACCCTGATGAAGCAGATAGGCGATTTTATAGGTAAGCACCCTCGTTTTTCCTGAACCGGCACCTGCAATAACAAGCGAAGGTCCCTCGGAATAGGTAACCGCTTGAAGCTGACTTTCGTTTAATTGACTTAGATACTCTTCCACTGAATTAAATTAAATGAATATGATGATAAGATAGCTTATTGCAAAGCCGATTTACGAATTTCTATCAATTCGGGATCAAAGCCCTCTTTTTCCAAAAGACCAAGTATTCCGCTAATGATCAATTCAAAGTGCTCATTCGTGCGGATACAGATACTTTTAAGCACAGAAGATGGCAATTTCAATATTTCAATTGGTTCTATTAAGCCATTTTTGAACACATAATCAGCCTCCTGCGGAGAGACAAAGGATGCAATCCGCCACTCCTTTTCATCCGACAGAGTCGGATCTTTCAGCTCAAGACATGCATTGTACATCATTGAGAAAAATTTTGTTCGCACACTGAAGCGGCTGTGCTCCTCGTCAAAATCGAAAGTATCATATTCACTTTCAAATTGTTTGACAAATACATCCATCACTGCCGCGTCATCGTATTTACACTTAAGCAGAAATTTATTATTATTCATACAGTATTCCACTAAGGCTTTATAATCCAATCCTATAGCCACCTGTACGGCACTTTTCCCGGCTGTTTTCCACCAAGGCATTGAATCCTGACACTCGGTAAGCGGATAGATATACATCTCTTGTTCGGGGCCGACCAACATCCTGCGGTCATTTCTAAAAAAAGGAACCTCCACCTTGCTTGATTCAGCGGGAATTTGATGATTTAACTCATACATTCCTATCGCCTTCCTCAATATAGATAAGCCATAAGGTTCTCCGGATGCATCCTTAGAATACATATAATTGGATAGCTCCATGCCTAGAAAGCCGCTTTCTCCAGCTCCGCTAAGCATTTTAAAAAAAGACTCCAATGTCGTATAATGATATAATTCCATGCTGTAAATTTCTTTTGAACCACAAATATAGCTATTGTGGAAGAAAACAAGGCAATTTAAAATAATAAAGCCGGTCTTATCACTAGGACCGGCTTATTATAAATATTGAAAACCCCTAATCCTACCCTCGCGAACAAGATTCAGGTAAATTATATAGAATAAATCTGCAATTAAAATAAACAGCAGACCATACTCCAGTTAAATAATAAAGAATGTTCTATTACACACTTAAACATGGATTCATTGATATAAGTTTGAAAATATGCTATATAACAGCTCTGCATTAAAATATCGGCAATTAAAAGAATTTTACTTGTAACCTTTAAAACAATAAAAAAGCCCGACTCTCACGAGCCGGACTTCTGTCTGCTTAAAATTTGAAATTTATTTCAAATTGCAAATATAATAATTTATTTATTATAAATAACTATCTTTTCCATTTATATTAAAAGCTCAATTTACTTAGTCTTATTTGTATAAACCAATACTATCGAACAGCTCTGTAAGTTACATTTGAAGTAGCCTGATTTGTTGCAAGAACCAATATTTCTGCCACCTGAACATGAGCAGGCGCCGAAGCCGCAAAATAAACAGATTCGGCAACATCACTTCCTGATAAAGGTTTAATCCCTTTATAGAAATTATCTGCCGCCTCCTTATCACCTCTGTAACGTACCACCGAAAAGTTTGTCTCAACCAATCCGGGCTTAATATTCGTAACCCGCAAAGGAGTATCGACTAAATCCTGTCTAAGGCCATCGGACAAAGTCTTAACCGCAGCTTTAGTTGCACAGTAGACACTTCCCCCCGGATAAGCCGCATCACCGGCAATGGAACCGATATTTATAATATGCCCCACACCCCGTTGAACCATACCGGGGGTGACCAGCCTTGTTATATTCAGCAATCCTTTTATGTTGGTATCAATCACGATATCCCACTCTTCCAATACACCTTCAAACTCCTTATCAAAACCAATCACAAGTCCGGCATTGTTTACCAGAACATCAATCGACTTCCATTTTCCCTCCAACGATTCGATCTCCACTTTTGCTCTTTCCCGATCGCGCACATCAAAAGGTAACAACAACACCTCAATTCCAAAATCAGCTTCCAGCTCAACCTTTAACTCATTTAGTTTATCCTGGTTACGACCATTCAATATCAAGTTTGCTCCCTCTGAAGCAAACTTGCGTGCACAACCCTCACCAATGCCACTTGTAGCTCCGGTAATGAAAATTATTTTATCCTTCATTGTTCGTTTAATTTAAAATGCCCGAAAGGTAAGGAAGAATTAAAAGGCAACCAAACTAACACCTATAAAAAAAGAGAGCCCGACTCTCCCGAGCAAGACTCCCGCCTGTTTAATTATTTAAAAAATTCACTTTACAAAACTACTAAAATATTCGAAATTAAATGTATAATAGCAGTAATTAAGTCCATTTTTTGCTTAGTTAACACTTTAAATTAACATATAACATCACTAGTGTCCCATTAAAAATAGGACGTTATTTATAATTAAATAAATTTGGCCCATTTGGTCCAAATCGTTCTTTGTCATTTTGAAATTTAGTTTTATCAAAGAGGTCTCGAAGAAGAGTTTTATCAGTCAATGAAATGCTTAATATTTGAAGAACTTCGTATGTACTTCTATCCAGTTGCATATCGTGTTGAACGATTGCCACCAGGCAGTATGTACATATGGCTGAATAGATTTGAACCCGGACAGCGTTTTCGGTAGTACCCCAAAACTTCTTGATTTTGAGGTGCTGCTTCAGCCATTTGAAGAACAACTCTACTTGCCAGCGGTTCTTGTAAAGTTCAGCCACCTGAAGAGCAGAAATGTGCATCGCATTGGTTAGAAATACAAACTCTCGTTTTTGTTCTTCATCCCAGTATCTTACAAGCCGGAACTGCTCGGGATAGTATTGCTTGGGATAAAAACCAATCAATTCGATTGTCACATCTGAAAGTACATTCTTGGGGAGTCTGCGTTTCCATTTGATGGATTTGTATTGCAGGTTTTTCTTTGCCCTGACAACGAAGAATGCGTCAATCTGATGAACCTTATACAACATCTTAAAATTGTTATAAGCCCGGTCAAAGATGTAGTAAGAACCAGATTCATAAGGGATTTCTTTCATTGTCTTTGAATCGTGTACTGCCGCTTCAGTGATATGAATGAATGCAGGTATCTGTGTTTCCACATCGTATAGTGTATGTACTTTGATACCACCTTTTTTCTTGCGGAATTTTGCCCACCAGAATACGGCCAGGCACAAATCAATGGTTGTCGAATCGAAGGCATAGATGTTCCCTCCAAGTTTAAAGATTTCCGTGGCTCGCTTTTGTCTTGCTTCGTTTATCAGGTAGTAGGCATACTCTTCAAAGATGTGATAGTCTCTATCTTGATTGGCTCTTGACAGAGATGATCTTGATACATTCCTTCCTATTCCTAAATGATAACATTTAGAGTGATGGGCATCAAGAGCGATAATCAAATCTCTCAAACTTTCACGATTGGAGAGTTGCCCGAACATCAAAGAAAGTAGTTGATTCCAGCAAGTGAAATGCTTGATGTAACGATTCCCTTGGAACTTGTTGACAATACGTCGGAATTTATCTTCATTCAGAAATGAGATCAACTGGGCAAACACATATTTCTCTTTATTCATTGCAGCCTTTATTATGGGCTGCAAAGTTATCAATTGAAATCGTCGCGCTCGAAAAACCTCTATAACTAACTAAATTTCAAATATTTCAAAGAACTATTTTAGATTTTAATGGGACAGCAATGATATAACATATCAAAAAAGCATTAAAACTACCATTTTGCAACCTATCCTTAATCGATTCTTCCCACATTCATCTACTAGTAGAAAAGTAAACCATTAATCAATTTTAAATAAAAGAATCTTAATTGAAACTATCATAAATTCCGAATTTAAACTAGTTTCACCTATTTCTGGCGGGTATAATTAACCGACCAAACCTCCTTCTCACTCTTGTAAAAGACTTGTTTTGCCGTACCGTCTTTACTAAATTCCAGCGTCGCATTCATTGCTGCTTTATCCGGAGTTGCAATATCATGTATCATAACAGAATTAATCATATTATTTGCAGTAAACCACCAAGCATATACAACAGGATCCGACCCTTTAATATGTTCTGTTTCAATAAATTTACCACTTCTTTTATCATATACCACCGAAGACTTTCCTTCGGATATAAGTTTCCCCTTTACCATCATTTTAAGGTCGAAAAGTAAGACATTATCTTTGAACTCGCCATTACTAGACCAGACAAAAGAGGTATCTTTGCCCATATCATCTTTCCATGTTCCGGCAAATTGTTTAACAAGTTCCATTTGGTTCAAACCTCCAGTCGACTTATCAAGCAACGGTCTTGTAATAAAGGTTTCCGAACCATATGCCATCTTCCACCCCTTATCCGTATTCTTAAACAACATAGTCCATATACCCGATTCATCCAAAGTTACGCGTCCGTCTTTATAGTGTACCGTATCCGTGTAATTAGCCACATACAGCACACTGGTATTATCAGGAAATGCAAACTGTTCATCCAGAATTGTTATTTTCTGACTCTTCATCTCGGCAAAAATAGGTTTCACATTTTCAACAAACTCCTTATGAGTAATCACATTTCCATTCATCATATAGAGAAAATCGGGCGAATCAAGTATAGCTCCGGTCAGCGCATCCGCATTAACTTCATCACAGGCTTTACGAATCTCGTTGGCGGCCGCTTTTACTTCACCCTGAATTTTATCTTTTTCGGCTTTAGATAATGGAGAAGTTGATTGTGTGGTACAAGCAAATAAAGGAATAAGCAATAAGAATAACAGCCATTTAGTTTTCATAACATTTAGTTTTTAGCGTAAAACAAAACTTATAATCCACTTATAATAAAACAAATAGAAAATATATTTGTTTGATAAATCATTTACCAAAATTGTATTATCTTTGTTGTCAACCACAGAAAGAATATTCATCTTTTAAACTATTTAAGTCATGATCAGAAAAACTTTGTTTATCCTAATTTCAGGCCTGCTTTTAACTGCCTGCAACACTCCGGAAAAAGAAAAACAGGAAACCACAGACAACGCACCGGAGACTAAAATTGCAACAACCGATGCTATTACCGGAGCAAGCAGTGAACCGGCAATCATTTTAAATATTTCGAAAGAGGAAGGACTAACGAAGGTTTCCGAGTTCCTGAAAGATTGTCACCCCTATTATCTGGCCACGGTAGAAAATAACATTCCGGCAGTACGGCCCATCGGCATAGCACTCAATTACGATGGCAAGCTCTGGTTCCATATAGGAGAACAAAAAGCATCGTTCAGACAAATAAAGAACAATCCCCATATCGAAATAGCCTCTCTCAACTCAAAAGGACAATGCATGAGGATATTCGGAAAAGCTGTAATCATGGAAAATGATTCAGTGGATAAAATCGTTTTTGAAAAATATCCCAATCTCAAAGAAATGTACAATACCGAGCATAAACAAAAGCTGGGGCACTTTTACATCAGCGAAGGCGTAGCCAATCTCCCAACAGATTCTGGAACCGTAAAAATAAAATTCTGAAAAATAAAAATCGTATCGCTAAAAAGTATTAAATCAGACTAAGCTCTTTAGCGATACGACAGGCTTCGATCGAATTATTTACCTGAAGTTTTTCCAATATATTCTGTCGGTGCCGGCTTACCGTTTTCACACTTATCGATAATAAAGAGGCAATATCTTTACTCATCTTCCCCTTATCAATCAGCTTTAAAATCTCCTTCTCCCTCCCGGTTAAAAGGTCGTTACAATTATGGGTTACAAGGTCGGTTTGTTGTCCCGACAATGAATCTACAATAACGTTCCGGGGATTGGTTCCTGCAAATAAATTATAAAGGCACAAAGCCAGCCATATACTTCCGTTCGAATAGCTGGCAACATAAAACATACGATGTAATACCTGAACATAAATATCATCGGCATCACGCATCCGTATAATACTTACCAGATAATAATCCGATCGACGGGCTTTTGGTATACTTTTAAGGAAATTAAAAAACCGAAGCTCCTGTACATGCTTTTGCTTCAAATCATCAGGGTGGATACGGGTTAATATTGCCTCCTCCCAGATAGATCCAACAGTATGCATATCCCCTCGTTTGGCCATGCCCAGCTGTTCTGCTATACCTCCATAATAAATGAAGCTTACATTTGACTTCAAATCGCTTAACACTGCAATGGAATTTTCTACTTTAGAATAATTGAAAGCGATCTGTTTACAGTCATTCAGCCGTTCCTGCTGTTTTAATTCATCAGAGAATGACTGCTTCAGCAACTCTTCGCTCAGTTGACTCACAATATCCATATGGGAAGAAGTAAAATGGTTATTAATCAGTATTGCCGTATTATCAATATAGCATTACTTTTGCAAAAGTAATTAAAAGAAAGCGCATACGGTTAAGGAGATTAAGAAACCATGAGAGGTTTTTTAATCTCAACGACCGAAGCAATAATTTGCAAATAATAAATAACATGAAAAAGAAAAAAGCTTTCGTGGCCCTATTAATAGCAATAGCTGTACAATCAGGATTTGCTCAGTCGTTAGAAAAGATGCAATGGTTCAACGAACCGCAAAAATGGGAAATTAAGGACAAAACTTTATCCATGTTTGTAACTCCTCAAAGCGATTACTGGAGAATTTCACACTACGGATTTACTGTAGACGATGCCCCCTTTTACTACAGTACATACGGTGGAGAATTTGAAGTGAAG